>NZ_CP189575.1:0-80122 GCF_050156205.1 Pseudarthrobacter sp. Y6
GCACGCTGGCAAGCCAGCGGGGAGGGGGGCGAGGACTTTGTGGGCGCGGTTTCCTCTTGGTGGTGGGTTGGCCAATCGCTCCGCGATTGGGCGGAGGCGGGGCGGGCTGCGGGGTGGTGTGATGCGTGTTTGTGATCTTTTTGGGGAAAGCAAATTCTTTAGTTGATCTGAGATACATTAATGGATAGTGCAATGTGATTTCCGTTTGCGTTGCTGACGAAAGATGTGAGGACGAAAAATGTCGATTTTGGGCGAGGAATGGCTGACTACTGATGAGGCTGCCGATCTGTTGGGTATCCAGCCGCAGAGCTTCATCACCCAGGCTTCGGCCGCACGCAAGAAGCAGCCGAAGTTTGATCCGGATTTTCCTCAGCCGGTGGTCCAGAAGGTGACTATTTACGCCCGGAAGGACATCGAGGACTACATGGCGGCCCGGGCGGCTCGCAACCCGAACAAGCGGGGCCGGCCAACCAAGGTGGCGACCAAAGCTGCCGAGGGTGAGGATAAGCCGGCAGAGTCGTGAGGATCCCGGAGCTGCTCGGTCCCTCCGAGAATGTTGGGGTGCGGCCTCCCTCAGGTGCGCCTGGTGTTTCGGCCTGGTTTGATGGGCCGCAGGTTCATTTTGTGCTGGGGCTGGCGTTGGATGCGCTCAAGCCTGATGGCCGGCTGGACGCAGCTGCTGTGGCCCAGGAATGCCTGGTGTCGACAGGGACTGTGCGGCGGTGGGTCCGCACCAGGCTACCGGCGCGCTGGAGGGATGATATCCACCGGCTGCTGGCAGTTCCTGGTCTAGTCAGGGATCAGGAGCGGGTGCAATGGCGAAATGCTGTCGATGCTGCCGAGACGCTAAAGCTGAAAGGCGTTCGGGGTGAGGACTGGCACAAGAGAGGATGGACCGAGCCTCATGTGCTGTACCTGGTGTGGTTCAGGAACATTGGTGTGTGGATTCCGCGAACTGGCCGGCTCGACGAAAAGTCTCTGACCAGGGTCACTGCAGGCGCTGGGGGCGGTGCCATTTTTGAAAGAAAGATCTACCCCAACTACTTCCAGGCGCAGGCGGCGAAATTTGCCTTGCTGAAGGCCTGCGATGACTGGCGGCTGGCCCTGCCGCTGGTTCATGGTCCGCGGGGCCTGCAGCGGCTGCAGGGGAGCTCCTCGGCCGTCCTGGAGGCGGCACCGCTGCCTCCGTTGGTGGCGGCGGAACCCTAGATCTCGTTGAGGTCGATGTTGCTGATGAAGTCCATATTCCATTGGCCCGCACCATAATTTTCGCTGTACTGCTGCTCGAGGAAATCATGGAGCCCGGTGTCCCCGTGCTCGGCGTAGGCGATGTAGAGATCCTGCATTTGTTCTGGCGTCATCTTCATCGTTGCTGAACGGAAACGAGTGTAGGTATCTCCGTGAGCGTTGTTACCAGGTACGCCCTGATGGCCGCGGATGGTGATTTTTGCGCCCTGGCGGGCCAGTTTGCCCTGCGCCTGGCTCTTGACGGCAGCGGCACGGCCGGCCTTTGTGGTGGCGGCCTGCCGTGCGCGCTTGTTCAGTGTGGCCAGGTTGTCAGCTTTGGGCTTCTGCTCGCCTTTCGCCCAGCGCTGCACTGTCCGTTGGCTGACTCCCAGGCGTTCGGCAGCGCGGCGGGTATCGATCTTTCCTTCTTTGGGGAACAGCGTTTGGAGCATCCCCACGATGTTGGTGGATTTACCTGAGACTTCTGCGCCTTTTCGTCCGGTAAGGGCAGCGAAGAAGGTGCTGCGCCGCTCGGTGGGTGTGGGTGGTTTGGGATCTTCGTACACGGTGGTCCTCCTTACTTGAACAGGTTGCGGGCTTCGAGGTCGAAGCCTGAGCCGGTGAGGTATTGCTGGAGGTCCGCGAGCTTGGCGGTGCCTTCGTGCTTGTACTGGCCCGGCTTGCGGCCGAAGGTCTTTGGTTCACCAGGCCATGCGGCCGCACCGTCAGGGTTGTTGGAGGTGTACAGCAGCGCATCGGTGTAGGCGGCGACTGGCCATCGGCCGGTTTTCTTGCCGATGTCGATGATCCTGCGCAGGATGTTGGCGCCGGCCCGGCCCTTGATGGTGTCGTAGCGTTCGGGGGCGTATCCCTGACGGCCGGCCTGGTGCTCGTGGGATCCGATCATGCCGAAGGTGCGGACGTACATGGATTTGATGATGTCCCGGGCAGCCTGGTCATCGGCATCTGCCGTGTCCAGGAGGGTCCTGGCGTCGACGATGCGCTTGACGAAGCCGGAGAAGAGGCGTCCGGACTTTTCCCAGACGTAGGCTTCCAGCGGCTCAATCTTGTAGCCGAGTCCCTTGTCCTCGGCGGCGAAAGCAAGCGTTTCGGTGGTGTACCAGTAGTCGTCGTACGACATGGTGCCCTGGGGGTTGAAGACTGAGGGGTGCAGCCATTCTTCTGCCGGCGGGATGTTGATTCGCCAGTAACCGGGCAGCTTCGGGTCGAACGTTGGGTTGTTGGTCAGGTGGGTGGCATGGCCGATGCCAAAGACGGTGTCAGCGGCTGCGAGGTATGAGGCGCCGCGGTCGTAGGCGTGGATGAATTCATGCTCAGCCTCTTCGGCGGAGGGTTTGCGGGACCAGTTGTAGTCCAGGACCAGCCCGGGGATGGTTGCCGGCGGAACCGGCTCCAGGGGTGCCAGTGTGTCCTCACGGTCTTTCCGGGTTTCGGACAACAGGTCCAGCCCGGTGCTGCTGGCTGAAACGGTGTACGGGTACTGCAGTGCGGCGGCAAAGCGCTGGAGGCGGGTGGCGATGACGTCAGCTTTAGCCGGCCCTTTGGGTTTGCCGTCCTTGCGGAATTCGACGATGGCAGGATACGCATCGTCACCGAGCATGGGGATGAGTGTGATCATCGCCCGACGGTTGTCGTCTTTGCGCCACATGCGGGTGGTGCCTCCAAGGAATTTGCCTTCCTTGCTCATCTGCCAGCCGTGCTCCAAGGCCTGGGTCACGAAGGGGTGGCTGGTGGTGTGGGCTTTGATGAGTTCGTTGCGCTGGGTCCGGTCCCCGGGCAGGTCCTCGAGGCCCAGCAGCAGCTTGGTGGCCTCGATGGTGATGTAGAACTGGCCCGGAGCGGCTTTGTAGTTCCACTTTCCGGCCTGATTCTTGGTCTTCCGGACGACGGTGCCCAGGTTCAGGCTTGCTGCAAGGTCCGCGACTTCGCCCATGTGAGCAGGCATGGTTTCCAGCGGCCGGAGTGCTTGGCCTGGAATATGGAGGCCGTCGACGTCCAGGACAGCCAAGGCGGCATCGAAGGTGGGCAGCTGCGCTGATTCGCTTTCGGGCTTGGAGGCAGCGTCCGGGTCAGCAGGATCCTCCACGGGCACAGATTCATCTTCGATGGTGCTGGTGGCCGGCAGTGGCGTTTCGACCGGCGCCGGAGCTGTGGGGGCAGGGTCGACAACGGCAGCCGGGGCGTTGGCCGCAAGTGACTGCTGTTCGACCTTCAGAGCCTCCATGGAGGCGTTCCAGCACTTCATGTGGATAGGAAGCCCGTCGATCGCGCCGGCGGCCTGTTCCTGGCACTTGATGCAGTCTTCCCACTGACTGAGGTGATCCATGAGGACGACTTCGCCGGTGACGTCGACGAAGGTATGGCTTTGTGGCATCTGGCCCTCCTTGGGCTGCAGCTCGTCAGATGAGTGGTGGGTGCCGGGCACCGGCGCATCATTGGTTGGCCCGGCAGGGGTGCCGTCCGGGAAAAGCGGCGGCGAGGCCGGCGCGACAGGGGGTTCAGGAGTTGAGCCGGGCCCGTCATCAGGGATGTCGTCTTCACCCAGGAGTACGGCGAGCGGGATGTCCCAGACCCGCATCTTCTTCCCAGAGATGCGGCGTTGGTTGGCGTGTTTGCCGTCCCTGTCCGGGACGATCCAGCCGTGAGAGAGCATGGCTGAGGCGATGCTGACCTGGGATTCGCCGAAGGTGGCGTCGGCCCGGCTCGCCATCTGGTTGGCGATGCCGAGTACAACGCTTGGGATCAGGAATGCCCGGCCATTTTTGATGACACCGATCTTGGTGCCCATCGGTACCCAATTCTGTTCCTGGAGAATCCCGTGGACTGTGCTGGATCCCCGGCTGACCCAACCGAAATTGTGTGCGTCTTCGGGCATGCCGCCGTCGGCATTGCTCAGGTGCGCTTCGTTAGAGGCGATGGCGTCCTTGAGGTAGTTGATCAGGCGGTGTCCGGAGTCGCCGGCCACATCGTTCTGCAAGGCCAGAGCTTCCAGGATTCCCTGGTCAGCCCGAGCGAGGATGTTGGTGGCTTCTTCCTGGCTGAGAGCCCCGCGGGTGACCATCATGCGCAGCATCAATCGGATCCCGTGGGAGCACCACTGGGCCGAATCTGAGAAGCGGCCTTCCAGGCTGGAATCATGCGGGAGCTTGCGGATCTGTTCCACCCAGAAGTCGTAAGGGTTCCCTGGTTCTCCGCGGTGGTCCTGCCAGTGCGCGCGCTCGGCAATTTCCTCGTCCAAGGTTTCTGCCAGGTACTGGATCAGCGATGAACCCAAAAGGGCACGGCCTCGGCGGGCCACGGTGTGTTCCAGTCGGGGAAACAGATCCTGTGCGTTTTGGATGTCTCCAGGTGAGAGCAACAGGGTCAGCAACCGGGTTTCGGCCGAGTCGTCCGGACCCAGCTCGCCGGTGGTGATCAACCCGGTATTCAGTGGTCGGTCATTGCGGACACCGCCGTTGACTGTTCCGACGGCGCGCAGGGAACCGTTGTAGTTGATGCGAGCGACGTCGCCCAGCTTCTTTTGAGCGCGTTTAGGATCGCCGTCAGGGGCGAAGTCATCGACCAGGACGGGCATGTTGGCGCAGATTGCGGCCGTGCGGAGAATACCCAGGGCGGTTCCGCCAGAGTTGGCGCCTGAGACAACCTCGCGCTTGTTGCCGAAGTGGATCCCAGGGGCAAAGAACTGCATACCGATATTGGCGCAGGCTGTCTTGTAGGACGATCGACCACCCTGGAAGTGGAGGGTGACTTTCATCCTGTCGGCGAAAACGGACTCAAAAACGAAACCGAGCATCGGGTAGACGATCCTGGCCGGAATGTCTTTGAGCAGCGGCTTGACGCCTTCCATCCAGGCTTGGCGGAGGCGCCCGGCGTCGGTCGTGGGGTCAGGCATCCGGTAAACGGCCATCGCGTCAGGCAGAGCGACGTCTGCTTCTACGGGACCGGTTGCGCTGATGGCCCCGCCGGCGTGGATGAAGATTCGACCATCGGGGGTCTCCCTCCATCCTGTGGAGGTGTATTTCGCGGTCTTCTGGGCTGGTCCCTGGACGGCCTTGAGAATTCCGTCAAAGGCTGCGTCTTTGCCGCGGCGGCTGGTTGAGGCCAGAGCAGCTGCGCCGTACCAGGGGATCTCTTCTGCCCATTTCCCCTTCTGGATGGTGTCGGCCGTCCAGGTGACGATCTGCTCTTCGATTTCGAAGGAACCGTCCGGCAGCCTGATGGGGCGCTGGTTTTCGTCGCGGCGCCACCGGCGGAACTTCACTCTCATGCCTAGGGACGGGCGGGAGAACTCTGATTCGAGGCCGTCGTCCTCGACGAACTGATCGATCACCTCGGCCCAGCAGTTCATGACGCTGTCGTAGCGGTACTTCACGCCTTCGTCTTCGGAGAACTTCTCGGTTACCTTCACGGTCTCGCCGCGCCTGACCCGGTAGGTAACGGTCATGTTGGGGACGTGGGGGGCAGGATCGTCGGCATAGACGCCCGGGGCCACAACGGGGCCGGTCGGCTTTGCGAAAGGAACGACTTCGCCGCCCTGACGGTCCAGGACAGCGGCGGGGGCTTTCAGGCCAAGGGTGGTGTAGGTGTCATTTACTCTGGCGAAGGCCTGGTCACGGACTGCACCAATGGCGGTAACCAGCTGCGCGTCATCGGCGTTTACCTCGCCGTTGATGTCAGCAAGTTCACGGATACTGCTGAGCCTACGGGCCCCTTCCTTTGCCCAGGATTCAGCGGCGCTTTTTTCTTCTTCCTGGGTTGTCTCGTCGGATGCGTCCAGAGCGAGACGGAATCGCGCTTCGCTTTGCTCGCAGGCAGCGTCGACGTGCTTGAGCGCCTGGCGGATGTCTTCGAGCTGGGCCAGGAGCTGGACGGTCTGCAGCGATGTCGGGATGAAATCTCCGGTACCGTGTCCGGCTTCAAAGTGATCGGTGAGATCGGATTTAGGATCTTTGGTGGCGGGGAGAACGATGGTCGGTTTGACCCCGATATCCGTGAGCACCTGGTAAAGGTTCGCGGCTCGACGGTAGCCGGCGAGATCCCTATCAGCGACGACGCGGACCTTCGTCTGCAGCGCCTCGCCGTTTTCACGGTAGCCAAGGAGCCACATGGCAAGTTCTTTGGGAAAGACGCCAGCGCCCTGGGCGTTGGTCGTGGCCACCAGCTTGTGCGCGGCCGCGGTATCAGCGTCCTTTTCCCCTTCAACCAAGTAGATGGTCTTTCCGGCCTGCACGGCTTCTAGGACCGCAGGGAGGTTATAGGGGACCGGGACGAAGCCCGCAGGCTTTTGGTTGACGATCTCACCGGTAGCGGTGTCAACGAAGTGCTGCTTGAAGCGCTTCGAGGGATGTGCCTTGACCTTGCATTCCTCACGGATGACCTGCTGAACGAGATTTCCCTCAGCATCGACGTAGTCATAAGTCGCGGTGGTCTCGAAACGATGGCGGGGTTGCAGCGCACCGTTCGAGTCATCGGCCAAGGGAAGGATCTTCGGGAGTGGCTTGCGCCGTTCCACCGGCTTCTTTGTCACGGAGGCGTTGGGCCGGGAATCACGCGGCGGAAGCGGCTCATCGAAAAGATCTGAGGGCTCAAGGCCAATACCGCGGGCAAGGTCCTCGAAGGTGGCGGAACCTGAATTGCTGCAGCTGAAGCAGAACAGCATGACCTTGCCATCTTCCCAAGTGACATGCATAGAGGGGGTGCGGTCAGCATGGCACGGGCACAGGGTCATAAAGCGATCGCTTCGCTTGCTCGGGTAGCCCCGGTTCTCGAGCGCAGCAATTACCCGGTCCAGGGATGACCTGGACACTGGGGCAGGAGTCATTGATGTCACGCGGGAACCCCGCCCCGAAAGTCGATAGACACGCGGGCCGAGATTTCTCGCACATCGTGAAGCACGTTGGCTATACTCATAGCAAGAGGTGGCACCTCCACTGCATGGAAAAAGCCCTTCCGTAACTGGATATTGAAAGATCTGAGAACTTGATTGGCGTCAGAGTTCAGATCATCTACTTGACAGAGCAGCTGCCTTACCAGGGCGGCTGCTCTTCTTTTAAGCTGCTGGGTGGCTGCTCCTGTCCTCTTCGCGGAGAGTGCGCCTGTCATCGAGGGCTGGCACAGAGCGTTCTTGTGAATCCGCTGGCTGACAGTTGTCGTCCTTACGGCGGCGGCGTTTGCGAATGCCGACGAACGCTGGGACAGGCAGTTTGTGCTTTTCTGAAAGTTCCTTGAGGATCCAGGGGCCAAGGTCGAGAGACTCCTTGGCAGCGAGGGAGTCGTAGTACTCGTAAAGGTCATCGGGAGGACGGACGCTGATGAGCTTCCTGTCACCGAAGCTCTGCGGGTGCTTTTCAGGACTAGGCATGGGATTAACCTAACGTCGGTTTGACTCAATGTTCCGTAGCCTCTTGCCTTCGGCGTGGCGTTAATCCCAGTCAAGGTCTCTGATCTCTCTCCAGTAGGAATGGTCTACAAACAAGAGGGGACCAGGGCGGACGAAACCGGACAGACACCCCCAAACTTCTTTTTGTCCGATCTGCCTTGACAAAAGGACCCTCGCGCGCGCACGCGCGCGCACGCGCGCGCACGCAGGCGCACACATACGGAACACCTGTTTTTCAAAAGGTGGGACAGGTGGGACAAAATGACCAAAAATCAACGTTTCCGCAGGTCAGAGTGATTTATTGCTGTCCCACCCCCGGATATCCCGAACTGCCTGGATTGGAGTTTTCGCAGGTCAGAGCCATCTGCCGTGTCCCACCCTCGGGAAAAGCAAAGGTGGGACACCGGTGGAAACTGGATGAAAAGTGCCCCTAATTGGACGGCGAGGGATGGAATTGCCCAGGGCAGGGGGCAGCCGTCCACTTTTGATGGTTTTGATCAACAGACGTGGAAATCCCCGTGATTGCTGGGATGCAAGGGGTGCTGCGCAGAAAAGTGGTCCGTCCAGTTGCTTTGATGCGGTCCCGCCCAAGGTCGGGTGAAGGACGCCGTTCAGAAGGCTGCTCCAGGACATTCGCCGGCGCCATCTTCGTGACCGCAAGGGCCAGAGCGACTTACACCGGCGCCAAGTGGTGGCCTACCAGCCCTCACTGAGGTCTTCCAGCGCCCTGAGTTCCGCCCCGTCCAACAGCTGCCCCGTGTCGGTCCCGGTGGCTCGGGCGAGGTCATCGAGGGCGATGAACCGGGTCCGGGCCAGGGTGATCACCAGCTCTGCCAGGTATGCGGTCCCGTTACGCTGTGCCAGGTCGTCCAGGGCAGCATGCATGCGGCCCGTCAGTTCGCTGGGTCCTTCGGATTCCTCAGCCGCCATTCGCGTGAGCGTCAGCGCGGCCAGCTGCGGATCGTCGTAAATGAGTCCCATGCGCCAACGCTACGCGGCCGCCGGCGAGAGGAAAGGGGCTCCTGCTAGTTGGTCCGGATCGCGATCAGCTTGTGGCCTTCCGGCACCTTCGCGGCGAGTGCTTGCCGTGCTTGCTCGTAGGTGGCCCCTTCAGCGTCTATGCGCTCGTGCTCGCCGGAGGGGTCTTCGATGGTGCCCGTAATCTTCACTGGATCATCATATTTCTGGTCCGTCACCCGTCGTGACAGCCTCCAGGAGCCGCTGCAGGACAGAGCCATGGTTTCCGCTGCGCAGAACCAGACGCCGGCTTCTTCGTGGGCAGGAGGTAGTCCGATGCATTCCCTCAAACCTTCTTTGTCGCGCCGAGCGGTAGACTGAAATCGAACATATATTCGAGAAAATGGTGTGTTGTGGGCTTGGTTGTCGGTCCCCGCGTGATAGATGCGGGACTCTCTCAGTTGCTGGTGGTCATCGCGCCGATGTCAGTCGCTGCCGGTTTTCCATCTCCTGCGCAAGATTACTTCGACGGACGCATAGACCTGAATGCCTACCTCATCAAGGATGTGACCAGTACCTTCATCGTCAGGGTGGCAGGGCACTCCATGGAGCAGGCGGGTATAAGCGACGGTGACGAGCTGATCGTCAACCGGGCGTTGGAACCAAAAGACGGATCCGTTGTGATTGCAGTTCTTGACGGGGAACTCACCATCAAGAGACTACGTATCACGCCCAATGGCGTTGTGCTGCAGGCCGAGAACCCGCTCTTTCCTGATATCAGGGTGCCAGCGCTATCGGAACTGACGATCTGGGGTGTGGCAACGCGATGTCTGCACCATATTTAACGCGCGCTATTCCGTTAGACGGGAATTTTGGCCACCCGCGGAAGCGTGCACAGTGATGTCCAAACCACTGCAGATGCGGCGGATGCAGGAGATCGCTCTGGTGGACGTCAACTGCTTTTATGCCAGCGCTGAGCGCGCCTTTGATCCCTCTCTTGAGGGCCGGCCACTCATTGTCCTCTCGAACAACGACGGCTGCGCTGTCACGCGCTCCCCCGAAGCGAAAGCTCTTGGGATCAAGCTGGGGGACCCATGGTTCAAGCTGCAGGGCCTCGCGTCAGAGGCTATCCCGATCGATAGGCGGTTGGTTGCCCGATCCAGCAATTACGAACTTTATGGCGACATCAGTGCACGAGTCATGGAATTGCTGGGGCGATACGGGGCATTCCTGGAAATTTACAGCATCGACGAAGCCTTTATCGGCGTTAAAGGATCGCCTGAAACCCTTCTGCAGCTCGGCCATGACATGAAGGCTGCCGTCGCCAGGAACGTCGGCGTCCCCGTCTGCGTCGGCATTGGCGCTACGAAAAGCCTTGCAAAACTTTCAAATAGATGGGCCAAAAACAATCCAGCTTTCGGCGGAGTGTGCCGGTGGGATTCAGTGCCTGCCGTGGATCGGGAGGCCCTGATGAGCAGGCTCTCCGTTGAAGAAATTTGGGGTGTGGCCGCGAGGCTCACCAAACGGCTCAATGCCTTGGGAATCCACTCAATTCTGGATCTTGCCCACGCGAATCCTGTGATGATCCGGGACAGATTCTCGGTGGTCTTGATGCGGACTGTACTGGAGCTGCAGGGCACCCCCTGCATTCCGATGGAGGAAGAACGGATCGGAAGGGATCAGCTAATCTTCTCGCGTTCCTTCTCCAAGCCGATCACGGCGGCCGCGGATCTGCGCCAGGTGCTCAGCGTCTACGCGCAGCAGGCCAGCGCCAGGCTGGCGAAGCACGGACTGCAGGCAAAGCTTCTCACCGCCTTCGCGGGAACGTCGTACTTCAATCAGCACGACAAGTCATTCCCTTCCGTTTGCGTGCCGCTGCCGATGCCGACAGCTGACCCCGTGATCCTGACCAAGGCAGCCCATGCCTTGCTGCCTGGAATCCACGAAGGCGTTAAATATGTACGCGCCGGCATCATGGTGACCGACTTGCGGCCAAGCGGAAACCAGAAGCCCCTGGAGCTGTTCGAGAACCCGCACGAAGAAAGAGAAATTGGTGCGCTTCTGGAGGACGTCTGCCGGCGCTACGGCCGTGGTTCCATCGGCCTCGGATACGCCGGAATCAAGGGGGGCCTGGACTGGTCCATGAAGCGGGACATGCTCTCTCCCCGGTACACGACTCACTGGGATGAACTCCCCATCGTCAAGGCAGCATAGGGAGACCGAAATGGGTACGGATTCGGTATCAGTGACAACGGACAGCGCCGGCGTTCCGGTCTATCTGATTTGGGGCGGGCGGCAATGGTCAGTGGCCGCTGAGCCAGTGCGTTGGTTTGAGCGCGTCAGCTGGTGGGAAAGGGAGCGGAGATTCCCCCTGGGCGGTGACAAGAGGATTGACTTGGAGATCTGGCAGGTACAGGCCCGGCTGGGACGGAATCCACAGAACGCCCTGACCACCTTCGAACTGATCCGGGAACGCAACGGCGCTGGCTGGTCGATCAGATCAGCATCGGCGGCAGCCTAAGTAACGGGATGTGGTGAAGACTCAGCCCTCCTGGCGGTTCGAATCAACGAAACGTTCGATGCTGCCTTGCACGCCATGCCAGAAACCTCCGTACCGCCAGGACTCACTTGCTGCAGCGTCTACGACACCTGAGATTGCCTCAGCTACAGCTTGGTCGGAGATTCCGGGAAAGAGGAAGCGCCTGATTTCATCGTTCCTCACAACCCGCTCCAGTATCGGGTTGACTCGTGACTGATGAAAGGCTGCACTGCTTGGGTAAAACTCTGATCTGCGGCCCTCTGGAGCAGTCGCGGCAATCAGGCAGTAGAGGATGTCGAACTGGCAGATGGAATCAAGGATGGGGTCAGTGGCGGATCTGCCGGCGTCTTGGTCAGGGGTTTCGTTCAAAAGGACGTCTGGGTGCAGGGCCGCCAATTTGGTGGACAACTCGAGGGCTAAGGAAATGACGACACCTCCACGGGCCTCCTCGCCGGCCTTTGGGGAGAGGATACCGGCGCGTGCCGCTTCCACCATGCCGTGGCGGATCCAGGACCGGTAGCTATAAGTTTCGTCGCCAATGGTCTGCAGCGTCAGACTCCTGGCCGCATTCCATCGTTCACACCGGACCGCCAGCGCCCCAAGGGCATACACCCTCACGAGAATGTCCAGCCAGTAGGTAGCGGTTTCCACTTGGTGAGCGTGGACGCTGGTTGATGCGACGCCGGATTCGTCCAGGGGCGCTGTGTAGGCCGAATACATGACCTTCAGGCCAGCCTCCACCTGCTCATCTTGTTCGTGGAAGATCGCGATGGCGATGAATTCCGTAAGACGATCCAGCGCGATCTGCCGCTTGTCCCCCGTTTTGTCCTTGTAGGTCTTTTTAAGCGCGTTCTTGGCTTCGGTAGCGAACCGCCGCAGGCCCATTGGCCTCCCGCTTTCAAATGCGGCCTGGACGCTGTTTTCGAAGGCCTGGTCATCCATTTCAAGTGTTGGGGCGATACCCGGGCTCCCGGGGCCCTCTTCCCGCGAGTTTTGTGCCAGGCGACTCACCAGGTGATCGATGTCCCTGCGGGCTTCCGCCTTGATGGCTTCCCTGTACCGCTCCAGTGCCAGGGGCCACATACGGTGCGTTAGCCGCGCGTTGACGGTTCCCTCACGGATGAAGATCTCCCCTTCCCTGAAAACCGTGAGCGTCCTGTTGTCGGTCCTGTAAGACCCGTCTCGGCTGGCGATCGCGGGAAATCCGGATCTGCTGGGCCGCACGTAGACAACAGCGATTTCCCGGGCCAACGTGTTGTGGGTGTGGACGGCCGAGATTACCTCGACAGGGCAGTCCACATAACTCCTCACTCGCTGCATGAGCGCGGCTGAGTCGAAGTGGCTCCTGTCGATTGGGTCGACGTCGAGTGCCGGCGCTCCGGTTCCGTCTACACCAATGACGAGATAGCCCCCCGTGGGGAGGTTCATCATCGCCATGCAGTCTTTGGCGAACTCGACTTTCTGCTTCTCGGCACCTCGGCTGAGATCCAGAGTGGACTTGTAGTCCAGGGTGTCGGTTTCGGTTCCCACGCCGAGAAGTTCGTACATTTTCTCGTCGTCCACCCGGCCATCGCAGGCAAAGAGTTCGTTCGTCATAGGCCCACACTAAACGTTGCGTATGCCCCGGCCTTTGACACCCCAGCGAGAGCCTCCTAACGAATGTGTTAGGAACCTGCTAATGTAAAAGCGAGCCACTAGGAGAGGAACGAATGTGTCAGGATTTCTAACCCGAATCGGCCTTGCGAAAATTCTGGGGGTTAGCCCTTCAAGGGTCTCCCAGCTTCAGGCAGAAGGCAGGATTGCCCAACCTGAAATTGTCCTCGACGAGAAGTCCAGGGTGTGGTCAGAGAGCTATGGGGCCGAGCTGGCAGGAAAAAAGAGTGGGCGCAGAACTTCTGTCAGCTTCTTCGGCCTTCTCCCGGTAGTGTCGCCGGCCCCGCGCATCAGCGACGCAATCGTGCACTTCAATGAGCACTCGGCCTTCGTGCAGGCTTTTGACGTTTCGGGGGAAACCTTGGCCTTGGTCATTCCCCTGAGAAAAAGGACGGATCATCCGTTCCCGGGATGTAGCCAGTCCCCGGCAAAGGTTTCGAGTCCGGGCGATGGATCCCGCATTGAACTGCTGACTGCAGCGGCCGAGCAGCTGTTTGGCGGAGACCCTTTCGGTGTGAGCTGGTGCTGGGTCGACGATCAGGAACATAGTTTGTGGCGCCTTAGTGACGTCGTGCTCGTTGATGAGGGCGACAGCGAAGACCAATGGGGACTGGCGCCGAAGCCCACCTGGCGGATGGTTATCAACGACGTCACCCAGGACCAGCTCGTTGCTCGACTCGGCGCGCCCATTCCGATGCTTCATCCGAGCATTTCCACAGAGCAGAGCGTCGAAGCCTGGCGCGCCGCCGGCAGAACGCCAACGGCCACCGTTCAGGTTGATCTGGACGACAACGAGTTTCTCGCTGCTTCCGCTGCACTCTTGATGGACGTGCGGGGTCTGGAGGGTAGGGAGCAGCTGATAGCCGTGAGTGCGCTCCTGGAGCGTGTCCGTTGGGAAAGAAGCGGAGGGCCGATCGACGGGCGGTATGTTTTCGGTTTCGAGTCCAAAGTCCAGTGGCTGGTGAATGCCGCCCATCCGGATTTTGCAAGGTTTAGGGACAAGTTACCGGCCGAGCTGCTTGGCCGTGACGAGGTTAGCCGTGATGAGGCCGCAGCTGCGTGCCGGGTCCTGTCGGACCTGCGGCATCTGACCTATGGAAAATGGGGAAAAACCCCTTCTCCCAATCTTGACCTGGCGCTCCACCAGGCTTCCCGCCGTGTCCAGTCTTTTTTCAAGGGCGGCGATGGATGGGGCATGTCTCTACTCCCATGGAATTACTACACTCTCCGTGTCACGGCCCTCGATGCTGGGGACAGGAACGCGGAAGCATGGGCGAGGTCCCTGGTAGGCGCTTCGGAGTCAGCCAGAACCAAGCCGGAGGCGCGTGAGCTCCTCGCCTTAGATCCTGGCCAGAAGGTTGCCGGCGGGACCGATGACCTTTTGATGGACGGGCAAGGCAACCTCGCCCGTCTCACCGAGGTACTGAGGTACGACAACCAAATCGAACGCCGCCTGACCGTGGCAGTGCCGATCACTCATGGCGATGAGGAGGGTATCAGCGGGGCAGACTTCGAAAAGATCCTCGTCACGGCCGACACTCAGGGTGGCCCCCTCTTCATCTCGACGCCCAGAGGTGTGGAACTGATGCCGTTCACCAAGCAGTGGGGTTCCGCCGGATTTACTCATGGGTATGGCGGAAGCGGACCGAGCAACACCAGCGCCGCCATCCAGGGCTTTATCGAGAAGGTTGCTGGCGGAAAAATGACCACTGCCGGGCTTGAACGGCTGTGGAATCTCGTCGTCGGGTGCTCCCAGGGCAGGGACCTAGTCATCATGCGGGAGGACGTGATCGCTCCAGGGTTCATCGACACCAATCCAGGGGAAGTGCAGGCCCTGGAAGGTCAGGATGGCGGCTAAGGCAGCGGGCGGCGTAGGCGCCGGCTTGCCGGAAGGGCTCGCTCTGCCGGTGCAGGTTGCGTTGGCGCGTGCTGTTGAAGTGATGCCCCGTAGCGGCATGCTGCCGGGCACGCTGCTTTTTGAGCCCAAATGGGACGGTTACAGGTGCGTAGCAGTCCGCAACAACACTGGGGCCACGCTGTGGAGCCGCCAGGGTAAAGACCTCACCAGGTACTTTCCGGAACTTGCTTCGGCCATCGCCGCGGCGGTCCCTCCCGGCGTCGTGATTGATGGCGAGGCCGTCATTTGGGCCGGTGGCCGCCTGGACTTCTCCGCCCTGCAGCAGCGGCTTTCTGCCGGGGTAAGGACGCTCGCCGGCATGGTCAGGGAAACCCCGGCGAACTACGTTGCTTTCGACGTGCTGGCCGTGGCCGGCCATGATGCCAGGGCGTTGCCCTTGGAGCGCAGGCGGCAGCTTCTTGAGCAGCTGGCCGATGGGTGGGAACCCCCGTTGTCCCTCTCCCCCGCCACCACGGATCCGGACGAAGCCGCCCGATGGTTCGAGGATCTGCCATCAACCGGGATAGAAGGCCTGGTCATCAAAGGCACCGGGCAGCCTTATGTTCCTGGATCCCGGTCATGGCTGAAGCTCAAGCACCGCGAGACCATCGAGGTCATCTGCGGGGCGGTGATCGGCCCCATAACCCGGCCATTGGAAGTCGTCGCCGGCCTCATCATCGACGGCGAACTCCGGATAGTCGGCAGATCCACGCCGCTGAAGACAGCCACCGCGAAGGAACTTGCCCGCTCGCTTCGTCCGGCCACCACTCGGCACCCGTGGCCGCCGGTTGTGAAGGGCACGACGCTCGACAGATTCAACCGCGGCAAAGAGCCGGTGGCCCTGACGCTGGTGGAACCGGTGGTGGTGGAGGTCTCCGCTGACACTGCCTGGTCGGGCCGAACGTTCCGCCACCCGCTGCGCGTGCTGCGCGTACGTCCGGAGCTGGACCCTGCCGAGGTAGAACTTCCTCCGTGTTAGGGCCTGGTAACCCTTCAGTGAGGGTTGTGCCTAATGGGGGCGGGTGGAGCCCTCCGCGCAGTTCAAAACTGGGCGCTTTCTCACAAAACGAAATCCGATGGCTGACGGCCTGGGGGTCCCAGGCGGTCCTGTGCCAGTCAGTTTCTCTTCATGTAGACCCTCAGTTCAGGCTTTTCCTTGTCCCAGTTGTCTGATGCTGCGTGCCCGTGGGCTTCGAAGAACCTTGCGAGGGCCAGATGCTCCTGGTTCCTGGGGAGCACCACATGTTGGCCGGCACGGAGGTCAAGACTCGAATACGGCCGTCCCATCAACACCACGATTTCTTTGACGGCGTCATAGCCAAATGTTTCAAGGCAGGGTTCGAGCAAGGCCACAACGGTCGCAGGGTCTGCCTTTCCTTCAGCCAGGACACGGAACGCTGCTTCATCCAAGGTGATCCCCGTCGTCCTCGCGTAGCTGGCTGCCTCTGAAAGGGCCGACCGGGAGGCTCCTGGACCGAATTCGGCGAGCCTCTTGACCACCGCGGTCTTCACCTCCGCAGGAACGGTTTTGCTGGTTAGCAGCAGTCGGAGATCTTCGGACGGCACGTGCCGGGGCGCCAGGTACTCCGGGAAAGCAGTGGACTGTCCGATCGCGAACTCCCGGGTAGGCCAATCCAGCCCGATGGCGGGTTCGAACGACACCTCCGTGTCCGTGATGATCTTTTCGCCGATCAGGAGGCCAATGAACTTTCCTGGCTCGGCGGTGATACGGGTGACGTTGAGGTACTTCGTGAGCGCCAGGCTGTCAGCCAGCCGGACCCGCAAGTCCGGCTCCGGCAGCACTGCACCCGCGTTAAGGATGAGAACGGCGAGGTTCGCCTTCTGCTCGTCCTCCACCTCCTCGTGGCCCTGGACGTTGCCAGCAGCCCGCAGAACGACGGCGAGGGCTTCGTCAATGATGCCGCCGTTCCCCTCCACGTAGGCATCGAGATTGGCGAAAGTCGGTGGGAACCTGTTCTCCCGTGCCAGGACCGGCCAGAGGCCGCTGTCGATCTCCGCGATGTTCTGGACAACACAGCTAGGTGAGGCGTGCCTGGCGACCAGAGACACCGCGGGGCGGTTGCTTTCCGCGACGTCCTGGAGGATTTCGATGAACCGGGACGGGGACCCAACTGTAGGCGAGGCCGCAGGCTGGTTGGTGACAAGGGGAACATACCGTTCTGCTTTGTCCAGGACGTAGCCGTAGACGTTGGGGTCCTTGTCTTTGATGGCGTCCAGGGAGAGGTCCTCCTGACCGCCGAGAGCGGTGGTGAGGTTTCCTACTGTGAGGTCGTAGAGGCCGCCGGCCACGGCCGCGCGTTGAATCTCAGGGCTCAGTGGGACCAATGAACTCAGCTGCACTTCCAGCAGTGACAGGACCGTGATGGCCGCGGCGGCCCGTTCCGGTTCGTCCTGCCTGACGGTCAGGACGTTCATGGCTTCATAGTTGTCCTCAACGAAGGCCGCTAGCGTCTCGCCCACCGTGTAGTAGAGATCGGGCCGGGAGCCTGACATGGCGGCGCTGAACAGGGGCACGCGCAGGTCATCCGGGATGCTGTCGCCGTTGGCGATAGTGTCGAAGATGCTGGCTGAATACTTGGCCATTCGTCGGTAGAGGGCTTCACGCTGGTTCCCCCGGGCAAGGTAGGCGTTCAGGAACATCTGCTCGTCGGTTCCCGGAGCGGAGAGTTTCCGGACCGCATGTTCACAGCGAGGATCATCGCCGGACAGCAGGTAATCCATGATCGCGATGTTGTAGATGCTTCGGTCGTGGAGGACCGATTCACCGGCCTCGTCCAGAACCGCTTCGATGTCCTTCGGCGATGAGAACCTGAAGTTGACGTCCATCCGGTTCGGCTGGACGTTGTGCAGGAGGAAGTTCATCGCCTGGAGGCTGATGTACACCCCGAGGAACTGGGCAGCGTACAGGGAGAAGTTCCGGTCGATGTACCCGGCGGCGACGAGCTCACGCGCCAACGGTGACCCCAGGTTCCCGGCCGCGAGCTCCGCGAACGTCAGGGCCTGCCCATCGACCGCCAGGGTTTCCGGTCTGTCCATCAGATCTGCCATGTCGGCCCCCAGCAGTATGGCCCTCGTCTTGCGGATCGCGGCCAGCCTGGCGTTCATCTTGGCACGCTCGTGCTTCTCCCAGCGTTCGGGTGAGAAGTCCGCACCCAGCTCCTCCATCACGTCCTCATAGGTGAATACCTTGCGTTCATGCGTGTTGATGGGGACCAGCAGCTGCTGCTGTGCCGTAAAGGACTCCCAGAAGCCAGTGGTCCTCAGATCCTCCGGTTTGAGCGTGTCCGCGCCCTTCTTTACCTGGAACCCGCTCGGGGTACCGATGCCTGAGTGACGCAGGACGCGGCGGATGTACTGATCCAGGCGCTCACCCAAGGTTTTGGCCACCTCCGCTGCGGCGTCGAGGTGGCTGAGCCTCCGTTCGAGCCTGAGGGTTTCCTCATCGAGCACCCTGACGTTCTCGGTGACCAGATCCCGGCTGTACCCGTAGAGCTTGTCCAGCTGGCTGGTGCCCGTGCGGATCTCCTCGAAGTCGGACAGGTGAATGTTCTTGTAGACGACCATTGAGAACACTGCCTCCGGCTTCAAACCCGGCAAGCGCCCTTCAGCCAGGAGAAGCTGTTCGCGGAAGACCACGTACTCGTTACGGATGTTCTTGATCAGCCTCATGTCAGCCGTGTGTCTAGCAACCAGGGTGACGAGGCGCCGGTCCATATCCAGGTCTGACGCCATCAGGACCTCTGTCATGTGGTCACGTGCGCTGCGGTGGGTGATGAACGGCACGACAGGAATGACCAGGTCGAAGAACTTCGTCCGGTTGGCCCGTTCAAGCTCAGCCCGGGCAACGTCAGGGGACTGGTCGACGGTATGGGAAGTGTCGGTGTCCTGGAGAGGCCCGGCCGGCGGTGTGTCCTGCTCCATTGCGCCAAGCTGTTCGAAAATGCTGTCCTTGATGGCATAAACAAAACGGATCTTTTGGCGCAGCTGCTTGGAGTTGTTCAGCAGGGTGTTCAACTCGCGCAGCGTCTCGAAGATGTGTGGGTCCTCGAACCTGTCGATGTCCTCAAACACCACGACGTCGTAGTCTGTCGCCTCGAAGAAGTACACGATTTCGTCCAGGTACTCATCAAAGTAGCTGCCGGAATTCGCCAAGGTGACGGTTGCCGGGCCCGCGACGAACTTCTCGATCCAAAACCTGTTATGGAAAATCCTCCGTGCCGAGAAGACCACCAGAGCCAGGAAGACGAACAATGCCACGTGCATGCCAACCCGTCCGACCGGGTTGCTGCCCGCGAAGTTCACCAGACGATCCGTGAAGCGCGTGAGATACCCAAGCAGCACCAAGCCAGCCGCGACAAACCCGGCCAAACCAGCTTCCCGAACCCATTTGAAGGACCCGATTCTCCGGTACCTGGAGTCCGGGACATCCGAAGGGTCCTCACGGTAGAGCAACTGCTTGACGAGTTCCTTCTGAATCCTGTTGGTCTTCGAAACCGGAGACGCCCCGTTCTGACCCGCCGGGGGCTCATCGCCCAGCGTCGACAGCGACAGGTTGAGGACCTTCGGCCCGTCGAGGGACTGCAGGACACTGCTCTTACCAGAACCGTAGCTTCCGGTCAGGGCGATGTTGCGGTAGAGATCGCGGTCGGGCCCCGTAAGCGCGTTCTTCAGATGCCGCACATAAACGCTGTGCTGGTCCTCGAGAAGCAACGGGACCAAAGGAATCAGCCCAACCAGGGTCTGCTCTTCCTGCGCAGCAGCGGCGTCACCCTCTCCAGAACCGTCCGCCGTTTCGGGACGGGCAGGAGGTTCCGTTCCGGGGGGATCACGCCTTGCCTGCAGATTAGTTTCCTCCATGCAAAGAATCCTATGGGTGATCACGGCCGCGACCAGGCCGAACACCCGGTCACGGCGAACGGGAAGCGGGCAGTCTCTCGCCCGTCGCTGCCAACGGTGGCAGGAGGACCCGCGGCCCCGCAGGTCAAGACCCGTGACGCTGTCAGGTGTTTGAAAAACTGACGGTTCACGCTGTCCGGTTTCGCCCGATCATGTCCCCTCTTGTTTCTAGGTGCTGAACGCGCCGGTCAACGCAGAGGGGGGAACCATGAGTATCGCGTCCATCAAGCCAGTTCCGGTTCGAGGCAGGTCATTCCAGCCGCCGCAAAGGACTGTTCATCGTCCGGAGTATGTCTCTGTCGCGTCGGATCTGTTCGCTGACCTCGTTATGTCGGCTGCTCAGGTTTCGGCCGCTGACGTGGCAGAGGCTCAATGTGAAGAGAAAGACGTTGACCTGGCACTTCAGAAAGCCCTTGGTCGCCCCCTGGGCAGGATCCTCAAGGGGGAAAATGCGCTGATCTGGGCCGGTCTGTATTTGAGGACCTTTGTGTCTGCGCTGCACCGCCGCCAGTTCCTGACTGCGTTGCCCATCATCGGTGTGCAGGACCTGCTGACATTCCTGGCGGCTGAACTGGAGACCGGCCATGGCCTGGCTGCGGGAGTGTGGCAGGAGCTGAGAGATTCTCTGTTTGGGCGGCCGCGGGATCTTCGCTGAGCACGGCTCGAAACGAGTCGATCCTTTCCCGCGCTCCCCCCATCACCTATACGGCAAACAAGAATCCCCGTGCTTCCACTCCGCTTTGGCGGGAGGAAACACGGGGATTCTTATGTCCCATGTACTAGGTGGCTAGCTGGCTTTGAGTTTTTCGAAGCGGAGTTCGAGCTGGTTGATCAGGTCCAGGGTTTCCTGTTCGGGTGCTTCTTCCTCCATGGCTTCGCACTGGTCGAAGATCTGCTGGACGGTGCGGTTGAAACCTTCCTGGTCCTCGTTCATGGCGTAGGCGAGAAGCTTGTGCCTCTTGTGGATCTCTGAGGAGGGGTTGACCATGGTTCCCCGCAGCGCCGCTTTGAGCATGAGTGCAGGGTTGCCGGTTTCCTTTGCCCGTTCGGCAACTTCGTAGGCGACGTCGCTGATGGCGGCGATCATTTCCTGCTGGTCCAGCTCGGCCCATCCCCAGGCGCCGCGTCCGGAACGGACGCCCTGGAAGGGCTGGCCTGTGACAAGCTCCAGGGCGGCTTCCAAGCGTGCGTCGGATGCCTCCAGGGGATCTGGGCCCACCAGCTCCTGGAACACGTCCCAGTCGGTCCGGACGGTGTCCAGGAGGGTATAGGACTTGGCGACGTCGAACTTGACCAGGTAATCCTGCCCGTCGCCGGTGGAGTCCAGCCATTTACGTGCCCGGGTGATCAGCGGGTTGCGCTTGTTGGCCGTCATGACGTTGTTCGGGTGGATGGATTGGTCATACTCCTCGGTGGACTGGTTCCGGTGAAGTGCCAGGAAGGCGATGACTTCCGTTGCGCGGGCAACGCTGGCGCCCTTGACGGTTGCCGGGTGTACGCCGTGGGCGTTTTCGAGCCGGACGTTTCCCAGGACCCGCACGAAAGGAGCGTCGGGAAGTTCGATACGAATTTCCTCGGACGCCGGCGCCGGCCGGTTCTTCCGCCTGTCGATGTCGATCAAGCTGGCAGGGCTGTCGGGCACGATTACCGGGGAAGGTTCAGGTGATGTTTCCGGTTCCGCGATCGCGGGCGTGGCAACGACGGCGGCAACCTTGACCTCCGGAACGACGTGCGGTGCCGGCTGTGGTTCTCCGATGGTGGAGCGCAGCACGGAGAGGATGTTGGTGTAGTTAGCTCCGGCCACAACCTGAGCCTGAAGTTCGATACCGGCTGGCAACAGCTTGGCCATGCGGTCCTTGCCGATGTCCAGTGACCACTCCCCTGCCAGATGCCCTTGGGTGATCGCGGCAATTCCCACGCGTGGTACGTTCTGGATCAGGGCGGCCAGCCGAGCGGTTGTTTCTTCGTCAGGCAGCTGCGCCAGGAGGATGATCTCCGGCGGCCACGGATCCTGGCTCTTTGAGGAGATCCGGGCATCGTGGGAGGAATTGAGGTCCAGCTCCTCCAGCAGAAGAGAGTCAGTTTTTGCCCGGGCCTCCAGATCGCTGACGAGTTCCTGGATGTTTTTGATGTGCCGTACCCGGCCGGTGTTGAAGGCGGAAGGGAGTTCGGAAGCGAAACCTACAACGCTGACCCGCAGCTCCTCAGACCACTTGGAGCAAGCCAGTTCAATGGCAATGGCAGTGAGTGCACCCTCCGTCATTTCAGGATCCCCGGCAAGGTTCAGTGCGCCGATTTGTTCCAGGTCAACGAGGATGTGACCCTCGGCGGAATCCTGCCCCAGGGTGACCAGCGCCGGGTAAGGGGCGGAGGTCTGCGGCTCGAAGGCCGTCACGCGGCGGGGGTCAATGGACCATGCGCAGTTATCGTCAGAAACGGCTTCGAACGGTTCCGGCAGTTGCGCCGCCTGGTCGAGGTAAAGCTCGACTGTTCCAGGGGAAAGTCGGACGGCAAACAGTTTGGGCAGTTCCTGGTTGGTTTCGTATGCCCAATCGGCCAGGTGGTGCAGGATGCGATCGATGTCGTCGACGCCGGCGGGATCTTCAGCTGCCCGAAGCTCCAGCTCGGTAACGGCAATGTCTTGGGCCGGGACGGCAATTCGCTGACCTACACGGCGGCTGCGGTTCTGGGTGGCACGCCGGGCGCCAATCAGGGTCAGGAAACCTGCAGCAAGAATGCCGCCGGCGCCCCACAGTGTTGAGACGGGGAACGCATCGCGGGCGGACTCTTCACCGGTGTCGGCTGCTGTTTCGATGTCTTCTACTGGCGCGGCCGGGGCAGGAGCTGCTTCGGTTATCTGTTCCGATGCAGCCGGTGCGGTGTCCGGGGCAGCAGCTTCGGCGGGGGCCTCAGCAGCGGGGCTGACTTCGGCTTGGGGAGCTGACGAGTCCAGCGGAGGAGCGACCTCGGGCTCAGCTGCAGGGGTTGTGAGGGCAGGCGAACTGGAGGCGGGTGCGATGGCTGCAGGTGTTGTATCGGGAGCGATCAGGCGGTAGCCGGGAAGTACCTGCCCGGTGTTGCCGATCTGGGTTCCATCGGGCTGGGTGATGCTTTGTGATGCGGCGAAGATTACGGGGGCTTTGGAGGGATCTCCATATTCGGCGGCCGCCAGAGTTTCGAGAGTGTCCCCTGCCTGGACGGTGATTTCTTTGTCAGCGCCGATTGTCGCGTCTGCCGGCAGCTGGAGAGTCCATCCGGCGTTGACGAAGTGGTTTTCGCTCAGGGAGCCGCCGTCCTGCTGCGGTACCCCGTAGTTGAGCTGGGCGATCTCAGCGAAGCGGTTTCCATCGCCCAGGTGTGCCTCTGCCAGCGACCAGAGCGAATCACCGTTCTTTACTGGCACCGAAGGGTTGGAGGTGGTCTCCTGCACTGCCGGGGCAGATGTCTGAAGAGGGGCTACCGACGTCGTCGGTGTTGGTGTCTGTGCTGCAGAGACGCTGGTTTCGTTGGCGGTTGGCATGTCATGGGGTGTGGCCGCGGTGGCGGCTGTCGCGCTGCCGAGACCCACGAACATGACCAGGACAGCGCCAATGAGGACGCGGCCGGCACCCTGTTGCACGGCCAGGCCCCTGATCCGGGGAGGATCGATCCCGCGGATGGCAGAGGGAATGACGCTTACGATGCCGATGGCGAAGGTCAGCCACGCCACCCAGGCAATCACGGGCAGCACATGGCCTGTCAGGAAGGACCCCGTCCAGTCCGGCTGGGTCAACCCCTGGACAAGGGTTTCCCAGGACGGGATGGGGTTTCCGGCGAGTGCCACGAGTGCCGTTGGAATACCTACCAGGAGGATTGCGAGACCTGCCAGTGCCGCGATTCCGGAGATGAACTTCTTCATGACCTCAACCTTTACTTGATCTGACTTATATAAAACTTAGGCGGTAACGGACCACTCTGTCAATTAACTTTCGTGGCCCGCACCCGGGCTTAGCGGTTTACGATGACCGTCTGCATTTCGCCGATCTCGATCTGCGTGGAGTTCTGGACAGTTGTTGTGGCTGTTCCGGTCTGTCCGCCGGCCGTCCAGTCGAATGTCCAGTTACTGGTGGCCGTGACGGTGTATTTACCGCCCGGCTGATCCTTGGACATCCGTGTGTACATGTGGCCGCAGGTGGGTGAGGGACTCAGCCCGAAACCTTCCTGGTACGCGGTTCCGGCGTTGGCGCAGGAAATGACGGTGCCGTCTCCCATGTTCCAGTCGATGCTGGTGACGTGGGCGGTCCCGGTGATTGCCACGCCGCCGATGGTGGCGCTCTGCGCCCAGGGCCCATAGGTTTGCTGGGACGGGGCGGAAACCCACATCCAGACAGGCAGACCCACGGAACCCTTTGATCCGGCCTTGGCTTCCGGTGCAATGCCGATCGGTACGCCCTGGAACACGAACTGACGCAGCAGTTGGGCTGCAGCCTGGGCAGGAGTGATGGCAACAACGCCAGGAGGCGGCTGGTCCAGCCAGCGCGTCGACGAGATGGCGGCCAGACCAAGTTGGCCACCCAGCGGACGCGTGCATTCGTACCAAGCGCCGTCGCCAGCCGTCTTCCCCCCGGGAGGTGCCTTCTGAGGATCAGCCAGGCGCCAGTAGCATTCGTCGGCGTTGGACCACGAACCCTTATCGCTGGTGCAGTCCACTTCCTTATCGCCTTGCTTGCACTCCGTCGGCCCAGGCTGGAGAACAACATCAACTCCACCAGGCTTGGAACCGCCCGGGCCAGGAGACGCGCCTGGAACGTCCACATCAACGTCACAGCGATTGTTGGCGCAGCCGCCACTCATCGGCTGGACTGCCTGAGCTGCCGGTACGCCGACGGACAAAGCCAGCACAGAAGCAAGCAGCAGCAAAGAGGCCTTTTTTAGCATGGGATCACCGCGTCTTGGGTAACCTTCGTGACCATCCACAACTTGCTCGTGGGGTTGTACTCGGCAGTGAACTGGTACAACGCACGCGGGGCTTCAGATGTCGGGGCAGCGGAACCATCTGGCCGCGTTCCTTTGACTTGTGACGAGTCAACGCAGACCGACATGTCAGTGAAGCCAAATTCGAGGCTTTGATCCCCTGCCGTCAGATTGCTTGCGTAACCTTCCTTCAGAGTCACGGTGCTAAGCCCGGTGTACTTCGTGGCTGACTTCGAAGAGGCGGCCACGAAGTCTTCAGCAAACTTGAGTGCCGGACCAGTTGACACGGCCTTCACCTGAGTCGTATCAAGGCTCTTTGCGTTGGCAGCTTCCTCCATCGCGGTTTCATACTTCTGTACCGCGCCCAGCCCGTCTTTGAGAGCCTGTCCCTCGGTGGTGGGGGCGCTCACGTCGGTGGCGGTGGGTGTTGGTGTGGCCGTAGCGGTTTCGCTGGCAGTTGGTGTGGTTGTTGTCCCTGGAGTTGCACCACCCTGGCATGCGCTTAGAACGAGTGCGCCGGCGAGGGCGATCGATCCGATGACAATCTTGGTGGGCTTCATGGATTGGGTCCTTTTCCTCTGCGGCGTTTGGGCCAGTGTGTGTTCCTCGCCCTTTATGGGAGCGAGTGAAGGGTGGAAAGCATGGTGATGGTGATGGCGAGTGAGACGGCGGCCAGGGCGGCTAATGCCGTTGCCCATATCAAGGGTTTGAGTGGCATGGTTCTCCTTCATCGTTTGAGGATTTCGGCGCTGGCGGTCGCTTGGCTGGTGAGGCTTGAGATCCCGATCAGTCCAAGGAAAACCGTTGGAGTTGTCTTGGAGACGTTCACTGTGACGGTGGTCCCTGAAGTGCTGGCGCTTCCGGTGAGGCCGGCGGCGGTGATGTAGCTTTGCGCTGCTGCCTGGGCTGCTTGGGGATTAACAATCGGGGACCCGCCGGTGACTGTTGATCCGGTGACGGCACTGGCGCCTGCGCGTGCGGCTGCTTCCGCCACGGATCTTGTTTCTTGTTGTGCCGTGGTTTTTGCACCGCCATCAACCACGAGGCCGATGGCGATCATGAGCCCGAGGAAAAGAACGACGAAAAACATCGTCGCGGATCCGCGCTCTTGCTCTGCAGTCCTGCTGGCCTTCACGGCTACCTCTGCCTGTACGGGTCGACGGGCGAGCTGGCGCTTTTATTGACTGAGATGGAGCCGGGCAGCCCGGGAAGGAGATTGGAAAGTGGGACGTTGCAGCTGACGTTGGCCGTAACGATCCCGGTCTGTCCCAGGGGTGCCAGGAATCGGCTGGTGTCCAGGGATACGTTTTGTCCGCTGCAGGTCGCACCGCTTTGGGCCATCGAGACGCTGGCCGCTTCGTTTGCCCTGGCTTGAGCGAGGTCTGCGCTTCGGGCAAGAGATCCGTCCCGGGCTGCTGAGGATGCAGCTGACTGGACGGCGTTGTTTGCCCACGAGATCCGGACGCCGGCTATAAGTAGTCCGATGAGGAGTATTGCGCCGCCGGCGAGGATGACTGTTTCGAGGGTCAGGGATCCCCGTTCTTTGTCTTGGGTCTGCTTCATGGTGCGTCGACCCACCGTTCGAGGGGGCCGCTGACCGTTGCTTTGACGGCAGGTCCCCCCCATCCGGGAACGATGGATGGACCTGTCCCGGTGACGATGACGGTGACGCTTGTTGCGGAGCGGGCCACCTGGACGTTTTGGTTTCGCAGGGTGTCAGTGGTTCCGGAGAGCACGTTGTAGGCGCCGCTTTGCCCGGCATCTGAGGATGAATTGAAGGCTTTCGCCCCTGCGTATCCTGCTGATGCTGCGCTCTGGGCTATGTTTTGGGCGTGCATCCAGAACGCGGTCTGCAGGATTCCGAATATCAGCAGTATGAACACGGGGTAGAGAATGACGCCCTGCAGACTGACGGAACCACGTTCAGCCCCGTCACCTGGTAAGCGGTGGCGGAGCTGAGTGTTTGAAGTGGTGGCCATGACTGGTCTCCCGGGCTTAGCCGCCGGGGAGTTCCGCCGCTTTGGAGTTAATCGCCGCTACTACGATGGCGAGCACGACGGCGGCGACGAGGGCGATTCCGACGGTCCAGATGATCTGTTCCAGGGTGAGGGATCCACGTTCTTTGGGATCGTCTTTGAGCAACAGTCGCCGGTTGTGAACCGCTGATTTGAAGTTGACTCCAGCGATGTGGAGCGTTGCAGCTACGCGGAGAAGAGCCTGGTTCATTTGTCTTTCCTTTGTTTGATGGTTACCCCCGTACACCAACAAGAGGTGCCGTGAATGGCCGATTCCGGACATTCAACTAGTGATTAGTTTAAACAGTGGTGGGGTGGCGATGAGTGCGATGAAGATCAGGCCCATCAGGGCCATTGGCATGGTGATGCGTTCCGAGTCTGCGTTGGCCCTGGAACGGGCTTCGTTGAGAAGCTGGACCCGCAGGCCTTTTCCGCGCGCGCGCAGCGGTTCGTAGACGCTGGCGCCTTCGGCTCCGGCCAGGCGCATGATGTCGGCCAGGTCTGATAGCTCGGGGACACCGATTTCCTTGGAGAACTGCTTCAGCGCATCCCAGGGCCGCTGGCCTTTGTATCGGGCGAGCTGGAGTTCCTGGCGGATCCGGACGAACACCCAGGAGTCTGCGACGTCGGCTGCATGTTCCAGGGCGATGGTGGCCGCCGTGGCACGTTTGCGTTCGGCCGCTACGAGTTCGATGTAGGTTGCCACTGCCCTGGCGAATTCCTGGCGCGCTTCGGCCGCTTTCTGGGTGATGGTGAGGTTTGTTGCCCACATGAGCAGTACGGCTAGGCCCAGGCTTACGGGCAGGGAGAAAATGAGGATGGGTGCCGGCAGCCCCAGGATCAGGACGAACACGGTGCCAAATGCCGGCGGTATCACCAGGCCCATGATTCCCATAAGGGCCTGGTTGGCTGAGTGCTGTTCGGAGGTTGCCCCAACGAGGGCCAGGTCTTTTTTGTTGACGCCGAATTTGGAAAGGACTCCACGTTGCATGAGGCGTCCGAGTTGAGCCCGGAAATCAGCTTTGCTGGTGTCGACCTCGACTGTTCCCAGGTTCTCCAGCGCAGCGGAAAGTTTGGGGTGGCGGGGGGAGAGTTCAGCGACTATCCAAACCAGGGCGAGGCCGACGGTGCCTCCGATAATGAGGGTTGTCCAGATCATGCCCGGGCTCCTTCCGAGTCAACGAGGATCCGCGGCGGCAGATCCGGTTTGGTCAGTGAGTGCATCCATTTCAGGGCAACGGCGTAGGCGCCGATGATGAGGGTGAGGATGCCCTGGCCGATGGGTGTTTGGTAGACGGAGAAGAAGTCCGCGAGGAAAGTAGCCGCAGCTACCATGGCCCCTACGGTGAAGATGGTCACCCACTTGGCCGTGGTCCTGTTCGTTTCCCGGGCGGCGTCGATCTCCCGGCGCTGCCTGATCTCTTCAAAGATGGTTTGGGCGAGGTCGTCCAGGGCGTCCTGGAGGCCCGAAACTTTGATCTTGGAAGCAAGGATCAGGTGTGCGGCCAGCAGGTCGGCGGTGGGGTCATTCAGCTCGTTTGCGAGGGCTTTGAAGGCCCTCTTGTGGGACCAGCGGGAATTGAGCCTGACAACGAGGTTGTTCAGCTGTGGCCGGATGGCTTCAGGCGCATTGGGCAGGCTGCTGACAACTGCTCCGGTCAGGGTGGTCGATCCTGTCCCCAGGAGCCCGGACAGGGACCTGGCCCAGGATTCGAGAGCTTCGAGCTGGGCAATTTCCTTGATCTGTTTTGAGGTGCTGAACAGCGGCGGGAGGAGCAGCGCTGCAGCCGGCACGGCAACGAGTGTGACGAGCCAGCCGGTGCGGGCAAAAAGCAGCAGTCCGCCGGCGATCCCCAGGACCAGGGCCAGAGCCTGTCCTGGACCGAGGCGTTGCCGCAGGCGGGCCCATGGCGAGAGCCGGTTGCTGGTTGGCCGGGATTGCCCCGGTGTCCTGGTGAATTCGAGGATGATCCACAGGATGCCGAAGCCGATGCCAAGGGCGCAGAGTATGGCCAGGATGGTGTTCATCTCAGCCGGCCCTCAACTGTTCGACGTCGTATCCATGCTGTTCCAGCTCCCAGAGCATGTCATCGCGAGGCAGTTCCTGGAATACTGCGTCCCCGCCACGGGTGCGGGATTTGAAGATCAGGCTGGCGATGGGCGCTTCCCCGTCGCCGCCGGGCTGTACTTCAGCGATTTCCGTGACGTGGCGCTTTTGGCCTGGTCCGGAGAATCGGGAGAGCTGGACGATGATCTGGATATGGTCCTGGATCTGTCGGTAGGCGAAAGCCGGGGACGTGCCGATCCGCTTCTGCTGCAGGTCGGCCAGCTTGGCGATGGCGTCTTTGGCGGTCTTCGCGTGGATGGTGGTCATGGATCCTGCCGCGCCGGCGAAGACGCCGAACACCGCTTCCGTCTCGTCGTCGCGGAGTTCTCCAACGATGATGCGTTGGGCGTCGAAGCGAAGAGAGTCTGCGACCAGTTCACGCAGCGAAACCCCACCGATGCTTTCCCCGGTTCGCGGATCCCGCTCGCCCTGGCCCGGACGTGCTTCCAGGGACTTGAGGTTGTAGTGCTGGTCTTCGCTGAGGTGCAGCTCCCGCTCGGTTTCGATGGTGATGACCGGTTCCCATGGACCCATGCTGGCGCACAAAGCGCGGACGAATGTCGTCTTGCCGGCGCCTGGGTGGCCGGACACGACGATGGACATCTTGGCTTTGACGCAGGCTGAGAGGAAGTCGGCCGCGGCCTGGGAGAGCATTCCGTACTGGGTCACAAGATCGTCCAGGGTGATCTTTTTGATGCGGTGGCAACGGATGGTGAGAGTCGGACGGGGTGCGATCGGCGGGTGCGCAGCCTGGAGACGGTCCCCGGAGGGCAGCATCATGGAGAGCCTGGGATTCTGGGCATTAAACTCCCGTGCGCCCTCCCCCCGTTCCTCACACCAGGTCTGGATCATTTCGATAAGAGCTTCGTCGCTGGACGCTATGGCCGGATGCCATTCATCGGAGCCGTTGGAGCGGCGAACGATGACCCGGTCGAAACCATTGATATGGATGTTCTCGATCGTGGGATCATCCAGCAACGGTTGCACCGCGCCCATTCGGTATGCCTGGTTGAACAGGACGACCTGCAGCGCCTGGTGCTGGCTTTGGGTGAGGCGCGGGATTCCATCACGGACGCGTGACTCATCCAGGGAAGCGAGGACACCGGCGATGATGGCCCGGCCGATTTCGTCCTTGTTCTCCGGGGTTTCGTCCCGTGTCTGTCGGATCTCGGAGATCTCGACAGCGAGTCTTTCGATGAGGGTCCAGTCGCTGGCAGGTTCGAGGTCTGCCGATTCCGCTGCCCTGGGCCGGGGAGCTTCCTGAGGCTCTGCCTCAACAGGCCGGGCTGGGGTGCCTTGGTCAGGAACTGCGGCAATCCGGCGGCGGCCGGTGTCCCGGCGTGCTGCAGCTGCAAGATGTCCGGCTGCAGGGTGGGCCGGCGCGGTCGAGTCGGCAAGCGGAAGGTCTTTGAAAATGTCGAGGTTTTCCGGACTGGTGGTCACGAGAGCTCCTCCACTTCGTTGTCCAGGGCCTCGTTCAGCAGGCTCCTTCGACGGTCAAGGTCCTGATGCAGTGTCTCTACCAGAGAGTCGACGGCCTTGATATAGGGCCTTTTCTCGAACCTGCCGCTGTTGGTGATGTGTGCGCCGTCGCTGAATACTGACGCGCACTTGTCATCCCAGGGGAGCGAGCCGATGAGCCTCAGGCCGAGACTGGAAGCGACTTTAGTCGGAGGGTATTCGGTGCCGGGCTTTTCCACGGTGAGGATCGACAGGTGATCGCTGTGGCCGATCTCCCCCAAGGTTGCCCGGATATCTTCAAGGCGGGAGCGGACAGCGAAGGCGTCGGGCATGGTGGGACGGGCGACAAGTACGACGGCGTCAGCTGAGCGCATCAGCGCAGATCGGACGTCCCCGACATTCCAGCGCCCGGCGTCGATGATGACATCGGTTCCGGCGGATTCGAATGTATCTGCTCCGGAGATAATATCGCCCCAGAGGTGATCGAGCGAGGGCGCACTTTTGGGGTCCATGAGCCCGGGCAGTACCCACTGCTGGGCGTCCTGGACGTTGTCGCTGTCCAGAGGGTGCAGCTGGGCCCACATGTCGTTGTAGTCAATGTGGCCGGCCTGGGCCGCGGCAACAGCGAGGTTGATGAGGCTCTTTTTTCCAGTGACCGTTCCCTTGAGGTAACCGGACAGGACAGCCGAGGCCCGTGAGGTATCGGCTTCCAGGAGGATCGAGTTTCGGTACCAGCGTCGAGTTGCTGCGACGGCCGCGGTGGTGATGCCCGGGGATCCGCAGACGCTGAACATGAGCGTGGTGGCCATCGCTACTTATCCCCGTCCAGGATCAGGGCAACGCGTCCGGTGGCGGCTTTGGCTGCAAGGATCGGGGCGTCTGCTTTAGGGACCATCACAGCGACCAGGGTTTGCCCGGAAACGGTGTCCTTTTCGGTGGAGACGACGGAGGCGCTGACAGCCTGGGGTGTTTCCCTGGGGACCTCAGCCTGGTTGGCCGGGGTGCTGACGATGCGGACTTTGTCGCCGTTAGTCAGCGGGTAGGGCGGCAGCTGGGAATTGTTCAGTGACATTCCAACCAGTGACTGGTCGTCCGGAAGCCCGGCGCCTGAGCTGATGGCCTTAGGGACAACGAGTGATCCTGCGGGGATATCTACGACGGCTGTTTTGCCGATGACGTCACCCTGCTGAGTGGTCAGGAAGTGCGGGATCGGTTCGCCTTCTGGGATTTGAACGGCGGTGAGATCGTCCACCTCGAATATGTGGCCGCGGGCGATGTCCCCCTTTACTGCGAAGACGGTCTCGCTGCGTCCCTGGGACTGCAGGATCCAGACGAAGAGGAGCGCCATCACAATGATGAGTGCGATGGCAGCTCCGATGATGGGCAGCCGGGGCTTGGACTGGACAGGAGATGCCAGGGAGCGGGCCTTTCGAGGCTTCTCGGTGTCCTGAACGGCCGCTGTTGCCGCGCTCATTTTGACTGGCCCTTCGTTATCTGTTCGATTTCGTCCTTGAGGTACTCGCTTAACGCCGTAACGATCAGCCTGTTGCGGTTTCCGCCGGCGTACTCATTGGCGAGATGGTTCAGTACATCCATGTGCTGGCCGCCGATCCGCATGGCCTTGCTGTGTTTCTCGGAGGCGTCTTCCTCGATTACTTGCACCGTTTGTGGGCGCCCGAAGAGGTTCGCCTTAGGGACGGCCACACGTTTGCTCTCCAGGAGCCCGGGGAGAACGTCAATGGTGGCATCGATGGCGTTGAAGAGAACGTTGGGGAACGAGAGCTTTGTCCGTTCCTTGTGAGCCTCCAGCGCCTGGATCAGGACCTTGGATCCTCGGATGGTGAGGTTGCCCGGAACCGCGGCGCCGCGGTCCTCTGAGGACGCCTTTTCCTGCTCCCCCGCCGGGCTGGAATGGGCGGGCTGGACCGCGGGATTGAGTTGCGGTGCGATTGCCTGCATAGCGGGCTGCGAGGCGGGAGCAGCGGCCGGCACGAGTGCGGCTGGCAACGGCTGGGGCTGGGGCTCAGTGGCTGCCGACTGGTCGCTTCCGGCAGGGTTGGCTGAGGGAGGTACTGCTGTGCGCTTGAGGCCGCCCAGTGCGCTGAGGCTCTTCTTTGACTCCATGTCAGTTTGCTCCTGCTTCAAGTGCTTCTTCCTGGCTCTTCATGTGGTCGACGATTTCGGTCGCGAGAGACATGTAGTCCTCTGCGAGGGATCCGGCAGATCCGGCGAGTGTGGGCCCGGATGACTTTCCGTTGCGCAGCCGTTCCCAGAAGGGCCCCTGGTTGGCGACTTCTGCTGCGAGCTCGTGCGCAGCTTCCCCGCGGAATGAGGCATCGGCATCGGCTGCGACAACGTTCCGAATCTTTGCGCTGAAGGTAGGGGCGATGCCGGCGAGCCTCTCGCCCAGGATGTCGCGGGGGCGCTTCTCAACCCGTGTCGCGCCTGTGGGGACGCCGAAGAGGATGACGCCCAGCAGCTGGATGTAGGGGTTTACGGACTGGACCCGGGAGATGCGGTCTGCGAGGCTCTCCAGGCCCTTGATGGACTTGGGTTCCGGCCGCAGGGGGGCAAGGATCCATCGGGAGGCGAGCATCGCCTCTTCGACGTAGACGTACCCGGCTGACGAGGGGGGCGTGTCGATGAGGATGATGTCGTATTCCGGGGCGATCTTAGCGATGGCGCGTGCGACGCATCCTTTGAGCTTCCCGCCGCGAAGGGAATCGCCGTGGACAGCGTCCATAAGCTGATCGGTGAATGTGCCTCCGGGCAAGACGTCCAGATTGGCACGGATCCCTCGGATTGGCTCCGGGGCCTTCCCGTAGATGGCTGCGGAGTGGAGAGCCGCTCCCCCGTCGTCCTTGTCAGTTTCATCGAAGCCCAAGTTGTTGGCCACGTTGCCCTGGGAGTCCAGATCGACGATGAGGACCTTGTAATCGGCTTGAGCGAGCAGGGTGCCGATATTCGTCGTAACGGACGTCTTACCCACTCCCCCCTTGCCGTTGGTTATAACGATCACGCGCCGCAACCTGAACAAGTCATCCTCAGTAAGGATCGATGCAGGTGCGGTATTGGCAGGAGGTATCAGAGAGTTGGTTGTCGAGTCCATAACGCGCACGCTACCCCCTTGCTAGATATTGTGCAAGTATAGGCAAGGTATATGGCCAATATGGGCAGTATGTAGTGGGCATATGGACAAGGACTATCTAGGACATAAGCAGTGCATATCTAATGTGTGGTGAATACAGAGAACATGCATTCTCGAAATGCCGACTTGATAACTCCAATGAGTTGGTGACGAATACACAACACATCTTGAAGGCGAAATGACTGCATGGTGCACGCATGGTGAATGCATCTTGTCTATGCATGCACAACATGGTGACTACACATTGCTCATGCGTAGAGGGGTGAGAGTAAGGCCGTGCCCAGCGCCGTCAAGGGTTAACCAGAAGCCCCCCAAGCGTGTGGTGGTTGGAGTGGTGCCTCGGTGGAACGGCAGGGGGTCTATCCGATGACCGCACGGAAGGGGTACCTGGCGGACGAGTTCGGATCCTGCTGGAGTTGGTGCAGGACGCTCGTCATGTTCTTGTCCGATGTCAGGATCACAGACGCAGCTGCTGCGGAAGCAACATGGATGGCGTCAAGGGACTTGATGTGGAAAGGGATCTCCATGGCGCGTTCGAGGACATCATCCGTGATGGGCATGACCGTGATCTCGTTAAGAAAACTGCCCACATCTTTGGCCAGTGCCTTATTGCCATCCCTGATGGCTACCCGAGTGGTCTCCAGGTGTGTCAGTTTGCTGGTGCACAACTGGTCCCAAAGCGAGCCCTGGTCCAGATAATCCAGGAGGGGCTGACGGGAGGGGTGCTGTGGGGTGAGGAGGCGGATAAGGGAAGAGGTGTCGATGTAGCATCCAGCGCTGGTGAGCGGCATTAGTAGCGTTCTCCTTCACGCATCTCATCCAGCGTGTGTGTGGAGTCGATTTTGATTGTGGATCCCATGACCACATCCCGGGCAGCTGAACGGGGGGAAGTGACTGCGCGGTGAATCTCTTCTACCGCTTCGTGGTTCCTCAAGGTGGATGCCGGAACGATGTAGGCCACAACGGCGCCGTCCCGGCCGTAGGTCACGGGGATTACGTCGCCTTCCCGCACCTGGCGAAGAATCTCGCTGGAGGAGTGGTTAAATTCCCGACTCGTAATGCTCTTCTTGATCCTCACGCGAGGGCCTCCGTTCTGATACACCCCAGTGTACTACCGTAGTACGTCTACCGGAACGGGTGGCAGATCTGGCGTGCGGTGAGGCTCGGTGACGCCAGTCTTTGGTGGTGGGGGAGTCGGTGGCTTACCAGCCTGCTTCGGTGATTTCTGTCCGGACGGCTTCGACAAGTTTGCTGCGGATCCGCGACGCCTTTTTCCTCAGGGCTTCTGCGCTGAGAGCGTGGTCTTCCATGAGGTCCTGCCTTGAGTTGGGGATGTCTCCGGCCAGGTAGTACCGGGTGAGCAGAACTACTTCGTCGCGTGTCAGCACTCCTGCCGACAGTGACCAGGCGAGAACTTCGGCCAGGTCTTCCTCTGTGCGGTTTGATGCGCTTTGCAGCTGCTGTTCGGCGGCTGCATCGTGCCAATCTTCCAGGGGGCATTCGACGGGCCGCCGGCTGCTCTTGACGTGACCGTTGACGATGCCCAGGGCTTCCATGGCGAGGGAGAAGATGAGGGACTTCCTGCGGGCCAGCGGGTGGGTGAGAATCGCTTCCCACAGTGCGGTGATGTAGGTGCCCATTGCATCGTCCATGGAGTAGAGACGCAGCTGGCGTGAGCTGGCAACCACTTTGATGGCTTTCGGCACCAGGAGCTTGATCAGCGCCAGCTGGGCGAGCGCATCACCGGCCTGCGCTGCCGTCAGGAACTCATGAATGATTTCGTCACGCTTTTCTCCGCTGATCGGCTCCCACCAGTACTTCCGCAGTTCCTCGAGGGGGACGTTGCCAAGAGCCGGGTAGGCGCCTTTGGGGGACCGGGGTGCGTACTCCGCGAAGGTCGCTTCGACGGAGTCGACGCTGGGGTGCCAGGGGAGCTGGGTGAATACGGCGGTAGGCATTGGGTGTCTCCTTCGTAGGTCCGGATGTCGCGCCTCTCGCGTGCGCGGTTCTCTAGGACCAGAGAAGGAAACTGCCCCTTGCTGGACTGCTTGCTGATTCATTTGGTGGGGCAATGTCACCGGCCGGAATTTGTCCGGTGAGGGCCCTTGCTGTGGCTGGAATTCGGTGTAAACACGGGGATCCGGACGCCCGGGTGTGAAGGAAAAAGAAAAGTTCGCTGCAGCTGTCCGGTTTGGCCTTATGCGGGCCCCTCTTGTTGGTAAGCACACCCCAACCAGGAGACGAAGGGCCGACCATGACTACTGAATTGAGCAGTTTCGCAGAGGACGAAGACGCAGCGGATCTTACGGACGTTGCGACCTCTTTTGCCGTCCATGGCGAGTTGACCAAGCGGCTTGCCGAGGTGCACAGCCAGCCGTTTGATGCCATGGCACAGCAGCGGCTGCGGAAGTACCTGACTTCACCCCGGCTCCGATCCGGCAACAAGGCAGCGCATCGGTTGAAGAGGGGCGCGGCCTGATGAGGATCCAGAACAAGGGCAAGGCGCCGGTCAGCCGGTCGCCGGCGGAGGCGAAACCCAAGCGCTGGGGTCTGAAGCTGACCTCGGGGAAGCGGCCGGAAACCAATCCGTGGACGAAGGGCCAGGCGTTGTCCACCAAGGCCATCGCCCTGGGTTGCTGGGCGGCCCTGGTGATTTGGCCCCTGATTCTGGTGGCCATGACCGGTGGGTTTACTCCGACAGCCCAGGCGAAGCCGGTGAAAGCTACGCAGACGGCATCGGCGGTTGACCAGAGCGCCGGGTCGATGGCTCAGGCGTACATTGCTGCATGGCTCACTGCCACCAGAAACAACTCCGCAGGTTTGGACTCCTACACGGATATCGGTGGGATCTCGCTGCCGGAGAAGGGATTCGAGTACCGGAACCTTGCGGTGGCTTCGATCGGCCAGAAGTCATCGGACGGAGTCGTTCAGGTCCAGATTGCCGCTGAGGTTCGGGAGGACTCCAAGGCGAAGGACGGGCAGGTTGTTTCGACCTGGCCGCAGCGTTACTTCCAGGTGCGTCTACGGGTCACGCTGGAAGGCATCAAACCAGTGGGACTGCCCCTGGTCGTGACGTCGCCGCTGCTCCGTCCCGAAGTATCAAGTGGCTACAGCCAGAACGTGGCGGCTGCGGATCCTCTTGCCCAGTCGATTACCAGCTTCCTTCAGGCCTACTTGGCCGGGACCGGTGACATTACCCGGTACCTGGCCCCCGGGACTGCGATCACCGCAGTCAGCCCGGCCCCCTTCACCGGCGTGAAACCCCTGCAGTTCAGAGCTTCCACACCTCCCGTCCAGGCACCGCAAGACGGTGCCTCAATTCGGACGCTGACAACAGTGCAGCTCCTCGGAATGGAAGGCCAGCAGCTCACTGCCGAATACTCCCTGGTCCTTGAGGCCAGGGCCGGCCGCTGGGAGGTCACTGAACTGACTCCGCCAGACCCGGCTGCCACCGCACCAACGTCTACACCCTCACCCACCAGAAAGTAGGAAAAACCATGTTCACCACCGAAGCTCTTATCGTCAAAACCTCTGTTAGCGCCGCATCAGATGAAGGATTCTGGGGCCTGATCAACGGCCAGATCGCTGAAGCGAACGGGGCGCTCAATGGCGCGGCATGGATTGCCGCCATCGTGATTGTGCTGGGAGTTGCCTATAAGACCAAGGCGATTATGGCGACTGCCATCGCCGCGGTCATCGGCGCTGCACTTATCTTCCTTGTCAGCGGCGGTCTGGGAATCTTCTCCACCAAGATTGACCAGACCATCGTAGGCGCCCCCTCCTCGATCTCGAGCGTCGTGGTGTCCCTCCCGGATCGTCCTGGTTCTGGAGTCTGATTGCAATGAGTCAGAACGAAGAGCATGAGATCGTCCGGTTCTACAGGACGAGCAAGTATCCGCTGATGATGGGCCGTCTCCCGGACGGCACCAAGATCTTCGGCGGACCTTACACAGCGGCCCAGGGCATTACCGGGGCCGCAATGATCATGCTCGCTCTCTTTACCTGGGGAATGTGGGCCAGTTTCGGCCTCATCGGAAACCTCGTCACCTTGGTCACGGTTGTCCTGGTGCCCGTCCACCTGGCCGGGATGATCCGGACGAAGAACAGGAACCCCGTCATGATCGCGGCGGGCGCTCTCGGGGCCTGGAGCGCACCATCCGGCGGCAAGCTCGCCAATGCGTCTCTGAGATTTCGTAAGCCCCACCAAGTTTCAGGCACGACCAGCGTCAGCGACTATCAGGTTGATCTACCGCAGGGCAGTTCCGAATCCGCCGGCACTTCGCCGGCCTCACAGCTACAAGCAGTTCCACAGCCGGCTGCCCGGACGCCGGCACCAGCTCCAGCCGCCACCGAACCTGTGAGCAATCGGGAAAACCGCGCTGTGACCGCCATTGAACGCCTCATGGCCCAGTCAAGCAGTCAGAAGTAGGAGTACAGAATGCGAACACCGGCAACCGCCATGAGCAAGAATCTGATGTTCACCCGTTCAGGCACGGTGTGGGCTTCCTTCCGGGTCCAGCCGGTTCCATACGGCTATTGCCCCGTCAAGATCAAGAAGACGGTCAAGGCTCTCCACCAGGCCCTGTTCCAGGCGTTTGAAGGGGAAGCGCTCCTGTCCGGTCTCACTGCTGATGTGGATCCAGCCTCCGTTGTGGAGCAGATGATCGAGGGCGTTGATCTCAAAGCAAACCCTTCATGGGCAGATGAGGTATTGGAGACACTGGATGCTCTTGAAGACATTCGGCTCGGTACCCGCGCATTCTGGCTTTCGGTGCCGCTGCAGGTTGGTCCAAAAGAATCCATCAAGCAGGCAATAGGCGTCTTCCAGCATGAATTCGTTGAGATGCTCGCGCTTCCGCAGATTATCCCCTCAGCCCAGGTGATCGCTTCTTATCAGCAAAAAGCGGATCAAATCGAGAAGCTCATCCCATCAGTCTTCAAGCCTAGAAAGGCAACGCCGGCAGAACACATCTGGATGGCTATTCACCATCAGCAGCGCGGTCTGGGTGCCGACGGACGGGTGCCGGCATCCACTCTCGGCGGCGATGTGACTGAGGAACTCATCCAGACGGGATCCTCTATGCCCAATCCCTGGTTGGATGAGGCCGGGCAGACCGATGTGGGAGAGGGCAAGATCAGGAATCCCTTCGAGCGGAGGTACCTCAAGGTGGCCTCGTCGGATAAGGCGTCCTACCAGGTGTTGCAGGCGGTGTCGGCAACACCTAAGGGGGGAATGATGTTCCCAGGGACGGAATGGCTGTACCTGGCCGACTCCCTTCCCCTGGACGTCGACTTTGTGCTCCGGCTGACAATCACGGGCGCTGACATTGCAAAAAGGCAGAACGCCAAGGCAGAAGCGACTCTGGCGGATCAGTACTGGCAGCGCACCGACGAAGGCATTACCGGATCCAGCTCAGAACTGGACGCGATCGCCCGGGACCTCTCGGCCTTCCAATCCGCTCTCAACCGTTCTGACAAGGAAACCAAAGTTCAGATGACAGCGATCTTTGCTGTCGGCGCCCAAACGGCACAAGAAGCCAAAGACCTTGCCGATCAGGTGGCCAAGTTCTATTCCTCCATGGAGCTGGTCCTGGAAGCCCCTCTGGGAGGACAGGAAGAGCTGTGGTGGGGGATGCAGGTTGGGATCCCCACCTCCCGACAGGTACGCGAATATGCGCAGCTGACAACGGGACGGGATCTTGCCGGCGCCATTCCTCTCGCATCAACAGAGCTTGGTGCCACCAAGGGAAGCCTGGTCGCGATGAACATCTCCACCGAACGCCAGACACCTGTGCTCCTGGACATCGGGGGATCCATGATCGGAAACAAGTCAGGCTCATTTGGGGTTTGCGCCGAGCTTGGCGCGGGAAAATCCTTCTTCCTCAAAAAACAGGCCGGCGACGTCATCGACAGAAACGGCTCCATCTTCGTCATCGACCGATCCGGAACGATGGAATGGGCCCACTTCGGGGCTTCGGTGACCGACTGCGTTTCGCTGGAAATCGCTAACCCCCAGTACTCCTTGGATCCGTTGAGGATCTTCGGTGCCCTGGCCGGCGCTTCCATGGTCGAAACCGTGTTCACCACCTTGCTGAACATTGCCCCGACCGATGACATGGGGATCATCCTCTCCGAAGTCATGGACAAGGATTACCTCCTGCAGGAAGGCATCGAATCTCTCGGCGGTGTCCTCAAACACCTCAGCACTGACTGCCTGCTTGATGGAGCCAAAGAGCTGGCAAGGCGGATGAATGCTTTCGCCAGAAAAAAACTCGGAAAAGTACTCTTCGACGGGACGCTGCCGCCGCTGCCGCTCGACGCCAAGGGCATCGTCATGTGCACCAGGGGCACCGAACTTCCCAGCGCTGCGGAACTGGGTAACGCCCACCTGTTCGCCCAGCTGTCCGTGGAGAAGATCTTCGGCCGGAGCCTGTACGCACTCATGGCCCGCGTTGGCAAGGAATTTTGCTTCAGGGACGTGAGCCAGCTGTCCTTGTTCATCGTCGACGAAGCCCACCACATAACCCTCTCAACGGAAGGTATCTACGTTGTCGAGACCTTCGTCAGGGAAGGACGTAAACACAAGGCAGCCATCGGCTTGGGCAGCCATGACGCCCAGGAGGACTTCGGCAACGAAGTCGTCCGTGGACTCATCCCGGTGCGCATCGTCATGAGGCACACTGACCGCAACCTTGCCATCCGCGCCCTGGACTGGCTGGGACTGGACTCAACTGATGAAGACCTGATCGAGCTGGTCACAACCGATCTGTCACCGATGGATGAACACAACAAGGTCCTGCCCGGTAGGGAAGGCGAAGGACTCATGCGGGACGCCGCCCAGCGATACGGCAAGCTGCAGATCCTGCGCCCGGCACGGGAGGAGCGTTACCAGGCGATCCTCTCCACGCCCGATGCGGATGCCGCGTGAACAGAGGTGCAGCCTATGTCCTGGCCAGGCCGATGTTACTTCGGGTCATCACCGCACTGTGCCTGATGGCAGCCCTGTTGATCCTGGCGGCGCCGGAAGCCCACGCGGAGGATCCACAAAACCCCGACGCCAACCATCTGGGCGGTGTCCAGGACTCTCATGGGGTGCCGGGTGAGAAGTACAAAGTACTTCCGTTCGACCGCGGGGGCATGGACAACCTGTCGAAAATGGCCATCGGAATCTACGTGGACATCCTGTGGCCTTTTCTGACCGACTCCCTGAACTTCGTTATGTGGTTTTTTAAGTGGCTGCTTTCCTTCGAATGGGTAAGTGTTGTCACCTCACCTTTGGAAGGCTTCGCCACCACCATCCAAACGCTCTTTGGTGGACTGAACTGGATTCCGTTCGCCCTTGCCCTCAGCGCCCTGGTCTACGGCTGGCAGATCGCCAAGGGAAGGTACTCCCATGGGTCCATCAACCTGGTCACGACTGCGATCGTGGCGGCTTTGCTCACGGGGATCCTGGCGAACCCGGCCACGACCATCCTGGGTGAAAACGGATGGCTCAAAAAGTCGATAAACGGTGGTGGCCAGGTCGCGGTGGCCATTGCCACGGATGGGGCTAACCAGACGGCCGCAGGGCTCACCGCCCAGGACGTCATCGACAAGTCCTTCAATCAGCAGCTGACCGATATTTTCATGAGGGAACCGGCGATGTACGTCAGCTTTGGGAAGAAGCTCACGGGCGAATGCGAGTCAGTTTTCGATACCAAGATGAAGGAAGTCAAAACCGGGGATTCGGGGGATAACCGCGTCAGGGATGCGGTCGCTGCCTGCGATCCTGAGGCGAAATTCTTCATCGAGCATCCCTCCGGGCAGATCAACGTCCTCGGCGGCGTGATGCTCAGCATGTTGCTTCTGGTCATCATGGCGATGGTCCTGGGCCTCGTACTGATCGCCACCGTGGTGTATCTGGGGTGGCGGGTCATCAAGCTCATACCTTCCGGATACGCCGCCTTGCTGCCGGGGGAGGAGCGAGGGGGATTCTGGCAGGATCTCGCGGCCGTGGCAGCGTCACTGGCCATGATGGCGGCAGCTCTGGCTGTTCTGGTTCTCTACCTGAGGTTCGTCATCGAGATCATGAACGCCCTGGATGGTCTCGGCCCCAACAAGTTCGTCCTGCTGGGGTTTCTGTACATCGGCGGTGCGGTGTTGATCTTCTCGTTCCGGAAGAGGCTGCTCGCCTGGGGAAACAAGGTGGCGGCCAAGATGTCCTCGTTTATGGGGGCAAAGAACAGTGGCGCCTCTCAGCCGGTCAACGGCCGCCAGGTCATCAAGGGCGCGCAGCAGGCAGTCCGGACGGCGCAATCGATCAAGACCTCGAATGCTCTGTCCAGTCACGCGAAGGGCGGCGGTCTCAGCACAGCAGTATCCGGGGCCGGTGTAGCGGGGACCGCAGCCAGCAAGGCTGTGAAAACGGCAGGCGGCCCCAAACTGCAAAAGGTGCTGAGCGTAGCGTCGAAAATCCCGGGCCTGGCCCCGGTCGCCAAAGGCGTCCAGGTCGCAACCGTTGTCATACCCAAGGCACAGGCCTTCGCGGAAAAAGCCAGGGAAGCAACGCGGCGGGTCACGCATGAACCGACCCGACGGACGGCCCGGAACGAAAGCCTCCGCCAGAAAGTCTCCAAGGCCGATGAGCAGCTGGAACGGAAGAAGGAACGGATCCACACGAAGCTGGATGCCGTCGACAACCGGCAATCACAGGGCCGGCACATCAGCCGCCCCCGGCTGGAAGCCAAAGAATCGCAGCTGCGCGAAAAGCTGGAAGCCCAGCAACCCTCTGACCGGGCCGAGAAGCTCAGGGCCCGGCTCGCCAAAGGCACTCAGCAGGCCAACAGATACGAAGAGCGGGCCGCGGCCCGCAGGGCCAACGGCTGAGCCTGTCAAAGCATGAACAAGACAAACAAGAAAGCTCTCGTCGCCGGCATTCTCGCCCTGGTCCTGATCATGGCCGGCTGCGTTGCCTCGTTGCCGGTCATCCTGGTCGGGGCCGTGGCGAGCAGGAGCAGCGGCTCAGGAACGGACATCTGCACCATCGGCGGATCGATCAGCGCCGGCGGCTGGACCAACCCGGTCGAGGGCCCGCTGACTTCCCCCTATGGCCCCAGGGATGCGCCGGTCGCCGGAGCAGGGTCCTTCCACAACGGACAGGACATTGCACCGCCGGATGGCACGCCCTTCCTTTCCGCCTCCGGGGGAACCGTCGTGGCAGCCTACGGAAACGGCGACACCAACCCCGAGGGAGACACCGGCAACGGCATCATCATCGACGCCGGCGATGGTGTGCAGATCTGGTACTGGCACGCCCAGAACGGATCCACGAAAGTGCGCAAGGGCGACAAAGTCCAGGCGGGCCAGCCGCTGGCCAACGTCGGAAGCACGGGAATGTCCTCCGGACCACACTTGCACTTTGAGGTCCACGTCAACGGGGCGATCGTGGATCCCGTTGCCTTCATGAAATCCAGGGGAGTTACCCTCGGGAGCAAGGGATCCGGACCTGGCACCGTCACCGTCGGACAGCCCAGGGAAGCCGCGCCGGCAGCCCAGGCCACATTCACCGGCACGACGACAGCAGGAATCACCATCGAGCTGAACGCAACCAAGCTTGGCTACGCCGAGCGGGCGGTCAAAGCAGGCCGGGCCGCGGGCGTCAGCGAAAAGGGCGTCCTCGTATTCCTGATGACGGCACTGCAGGAGTCCAAGTTCAAAATGTATGCGAACGCCTCCGTGCAGGAATCGCTCAGCGTGGCCCATGACGCCGTCGGCTCTGATCATGACTCAGTGGGCTTGGTCCAGCAGCGCCCCTCACAAGGCTGGGGGACGGTGACGGATCTGATGGATCCGGAAAAGTCAGCGTTGAAGTTTTGGGGGATCCACGATTCCCCAGGCAACTGGCCGCCGGGCCTGCTGCAGATTCCTGGATGGGAACAACGGAGCCTCAACGATGCGGCCCAGGCTGTCCAGCGCTCGGGAGTCCCCGACGCCTACAGCAAATGGGAACCTGTTGCGCGGGCCTTGCTGGCCCGGCTTGGCGGAGGCGGCAACACCGGGTGCACCCCCGGCCAGGACTTCGGCGCCGGCAAGCCGCTGCCCGGGGCTGAATCATCAGCAAGGGGCAAAATCATTGCTGCTGCCCGTGAGGGCATGGGCGGGAGCTACGTCTGGGGCGGAACCGACTTCAAAGCCTGGGACTGCTCCGGCTACGTCCTGTGGGCGATGAGCAAGGCCGGCATCCAAGGGATCCCACGCACGGAGCAATGGGAAGTGGGTAAGAAAACCACCAACCCACAGCCGGGAGATCTTGTCGTTCAGAGCCCCGATGGAACCAATCACTGGTCCCATGTAGGGATCTACGCCGGCGACGGAATGATGTACAGCGCACTGAACCCCTCAGTCGGCACACTTCTGCACCCCGTTGATTGGAACCCTGGCAGCGAATACTTCACCTTCATCGACGGCTGATCTTGAAAGGCAATCCCCGTGACAAAGAAAACCCTCATCATCGTGGCCGTGCTGGCCATAGCCATCGCCTTCATGATCATCGGTGCCGTATCCAAGGCCAACACCCCGCCGGCAGAAGAGCCGCCAGCCACTGCGGTGGAAAGCCCGGCATCGGATGCTGCGCCGGCTACCCCGGCCACACCGCGCAAGGATCCCAACCTTTCCCAGGACCTGCCTCCCAGCGATGAGGCAGCAGTCCTGGGAACCGTCCAGAGCTTCATCCTCGCCTACACCGGCCAACGCTGGGACGATTCCACCGCTGGCTCCTGGGTGGAACGGGCCACCAGCTTCACGACCGCAACATATGGCTCCGAGCTGCGATCCATGTACGGCCAGGAGGGAAGCGATCGTGGATGGAATGAGATCGTGCAGGCGCGAATCGTGCGCCAGGCCATCATCGATGACCTGGAAATCGTGCAAAGCCAGGACCTCAGCAAGGGGTCGGTGACAGTGCTGGCAAGGTACCGGATCAGCACTGCAGCCGAGGGATCAGTGCCGGAATCCTTCGAGCCCTTCACCAAAATGGTCATCGTGCAGAAGGCAGCCGCCGGCTGGGAGGTTGCCGCCTTCACTGCCCCCGTTTCAGGTTCGGTCCCGGAACTCCCGCGTCCGGTGTTGACTCCGGCCAATCCACCAGTGATTGATGATCATGTCCACGACGACCACGCTGAGCACTCAGAGTAGATAACACCGGGTCAGGATCCCGGAGCTTCAAAAGGAGATGGGTGGGCGGATCATTCCGTCCACCCATTCTTTGTTGCGCCGTGCATGTCCCGGGCAGGAGAACGCTGATGTGGGGCTATCCAATGCAAGGAACCTGCCAGGCATGGTCAATGCAAAGACCAGGCGAGTGCAGCGCATGATCTGTTCAGGCCGTCGGCAGGGGCCACGGCATGGTTTCTGAGATGCCCATGACCGGGCGGAAAAGGCGCTGTGGGTGAGCCGAGGGAAAGGCGTCCAGGTAAGTGAAGGAGGGTCTGGTGGGCTCTGAAAGGCTCAATGACTGCATGATTGTCCCGTCTCAATTAAGTTGAACCACGGCGCCCCGGAATTTCGCGGGGTGGGTCAACTAGAGTGAGACAGTTTTCCCTGATTTGTCTCACTTTAGTTGACCCAAACTGTCGAATACTGCCGGTGACTTCGCTCCAGCCTTAGCGGCTATCAACCGCATCGTCAGCAGTGGCCCTGGGCGCCAGAGCAAGGTTCAGGGGAACCCTGTGCGGGGCACTCCTGCGGACGGGAAAGGAACCCAAGGACCTCCTGCGGGAGCGGAGAAACCGCCATTCCCGGCTGAGTGAAAGTAACGTGCGCCAGGTAGCGGTGGTAGGGGCAGGGTGACTTGGTAACCAAGGGGGCTGATGCCTTTGATGGCGCTTTTTGGCTTTGGCTGGATCGTGCGTCGGGCGAAGAAGTCGGCTCCGGGGTCCTGGTAGCACTCGCCGTCGATGAGCATGTGCCAGGCGGCGGCAAGGATGAGAATTTATCCCGCGCAGCCAGTTCGTGGATCATCGTCGATTACTGGCCGCGATTGTTCCGGAACTTTAGGCGATGCGCCACCGCAAATCACCTAAAGGCAGATCCTTTGGAAGCCCTCGCAGCGACACGTGTCACTATTCGATCTATTACCCGCGACGGATCCTTCCACTTCATGGCAAGTCGATCTGGATCCATTCCGTGCTCGGCAACGATGTCGCGCAGTCCCTCGATTTCTAGTTTCGCAAGGTCTAGCCGAAGGCCTTCTTCGCCCAGTTCGCTGTAAACGGCGAAGGGATCAATGGCCCCCGGGGAACGCCTGCGAGATCTCGGCTTCGATTCATTAGTTCCTTGTTCAGTTAAAGGCGTTGAAGCTGACATGAGGGTCTTGGCAAAGCGAGCCGTCCGGGAGGCTTCGTCTGCTATCGCCGCAAATGTACGGACAAGCGTCAACGCCAGCCCCGCACCGCGTTGTTTCGCTAGCTCCTGAAGGGCGTTGCATAGGCGTGATATCTCCTGTGCTAGAACCTGCTCGGCAGCAACTGCAGGCGTCCGATCCCGTTCCACGCTCATGTCGTCTCCTCGACTAGCTGCATAAACTCACGAGTCAATTCACGGAAGGTGTCGAACTGGCCCGCGTATCCATATTTTTGCCGCAGGGTTCCGTAGTCTGCAAACTCCGCGGAGGACGCGATTTGGTTGGCCTCAGGCACAACCGATGACAAGACGGCTGGGAGGTTCGGGTTCTCCTTCAACCGCTTGACGGTATTCATATGCAAAGTAGAGGCCGACCGGTACTTGCTCACGATGATTCCGATCTCCGCAATGTCTTCACCGATGCCGTCGGCAAACTGCTTTACCCGTTTTTGAATCTGGGGAATTCCATAGGTGGACAGTACATCGGGGATTGTCGGAATAATGTAGCCGTCGGAGATACGAAGACCATTCAACGTTACGATGCCGAGGTTGGGTGGGCAGTCGACCAGAACGTAGTCATAGTCGCCGAGAATGCCTCGAACAGCTCTGCGAAGCAGGTCAGTCGGTACGTTGGAGTGGAAGCGACCAGATGACATTGAGCCCAACCTATCCTGCACGTCGATGAGGTCCAGCGAAGACGGGATCAGGTCAACGCTGCCGACATCCCGCACAGGAGACACTCTCCGCTGCAGTGTCTTTTCAAGGTCGAAGTCCGGTTCATCTTCATCGGACTTCAGTGCGTCGGTGAACAGAGTGGCTAGGGTGTACCCGGCATCGTTCAGTTCCTTCCATTTGTCCTCACCAATTAGCACCGTCGTCAGGTTCGTCTGTGGATCCAGGTCGATGACCAGAACTTTCTTATGAAATTCGGCTGACAAGAACTCGGCCAAGGCCGCAGTGGTCGTGGTTTTGCCGACCCCACCCTTGAGGTTGATTGTCGAAACGACGTGAGTCATCTTCTTCTTCCTTCTCTGTAGATACCTGATGATGTGCTCCGCACTGAAGACAGGGCCGCTGCGCAGCTCGGCGATCGGCTTCGGAAAACGCGGATCCCGGTTTCGCCAATTTGCTACTACAGGCCGACTTGTATGCGCCAGGTCGGCGACCTCGAACAGGCCCAAAAGGTCCGATTCCTTGGCTGGATTCGGCTCTGCCAATGGGTCCTCCTTTGCTTGACTGGTTGACTTCAGTGTGAATGGCATTCACACTGAAAGTCAATGGTGTGAATGGAAGTCATGCTGTTAGTGGGACCTGCCGAGACGCGGTAGGGCTACGGAAGGCAGGGGCAGAACACATGAATCAGCTCCCCGCCCCATAGGTTGAACACAATCATGCTTCGGGCGCTCCTGCCCCGACTGACGAGGGGACAGATCGCATGCGCATACACGAAGTCTTGATCGAAGACTTCCGAGGAATTCATTATTTGAAATGGCGCCCGAGCACGGGTCTCACTGCCCTTGTCGGGCCAGGTGACTCGGGTAAGACAACAATTCTCGATGCCCTTGGCCTTCTGTTTTCCTCACGGTGGAGCCACACCTTCACGGACAACGACTTCCACGGTCCGGCGACTGCCACCAAGGGCTTCCTTATTCAGGCCACCGTTGTTGAGCCACCGGCCGAACTTCTCGGTCTCGGCACTTTCATGGGCTACGTACGCGGTGTTGATGCGAAGGGCGAGATTAACGATGAGCCCGACACTGATCGGCCTGCATTGACCGTGGAGCTTCGTGTCGACCGCTATCTCGAACCTGTCTGGCAGGTGATCGCTGACCGACAAAGCACGCCAGGTGTTCTGCGTGCTTCGCACCGGGCAGCATTCGGGGTAGTTCGGGTGGGCGGCGACAACGTCACCGATCTGCGATGGTCACGGAACTCCGCGCTCCTTCGCATGACCGGGGCTGCGGACCAGCGTCCCACGGGCCAAGCGCTCGTCGAAGCCTCGCGAGCTGCCAAAAGCGCTACGGTTCAGGCATTCAACGAACTAAACGGGATCGCCGAAAAGGTCACGGTCCAGGCACATTTGCTGCGCGGCATACAGCCGACGGCAACGCTTTCAGCGGCGCTGAACTCAGATTCCTTTCAGCTCGGCGAAGGCGCTGTATCCCTTCACAACGGAGACGTGCCCCTAGAACGACACGGATTGGGGTCGCGGCGGCTCACCGGGGTGGCGGTTCAGCTGGCTAACTCCGAGGACGCACGTATACTCCTCGTCGATGAGCTCGAAGCTGGTCTGGAACCGTTTCGGATCCGACACCTGTTGCGCGCCCTCGAACAGCGCACCTCCGACGAATCGCACCTCTCCCAAGTGTTCGTGACCACGCACTCGCCCGTCGTTCTGCGAGAACTGAACCATTCGAACTTGACTGTCATCCGCAGGGAACCATCAGGCAGGACGCGAGCAATCATCCCTAGTCCAACCTTCCAGGGTGTCCTGCGAAAAAATGCCGAAGCATTCCTCGGGCCTAACGTCCTGGTCTGCGAAGGCGTCACTGAGGCCGGCTTCGCACGCGGCGTCTATTCGCACGCCGAAGAAAACAATCCGCTCCTGATTACGGCGGTTTCCACGGCCGACGCCGGCGGCGACGGAAACCTGGTCAAATATGCGACGGCGTTCGCCGAACTCGGCTACCGCACAGCCGTTTTTTGTGACCACGATTCGGATGTTGACCTTTCATCGCTGCCTCCATCCGCGACATTGATCCGAAGCGACAACGGAAGAAGCACGGAACAGCAGGTCATCGGATCGCTCTCGGCGGACGGCTTACGCCGAGCGCTCAAGCACGGTCTGACTAATGCCTCCCACCAGTCGGTGGTTGATGCCCTCAGGTCAAGGGGCTGCGAAGAGTCTGTCACTACAAGAATCCTCACAGAGGAAGCGGTGCCGGGCGCCCAACTGGACATCATGCGGGGCGCCCTTGGTGCCCTCGCAAAAGATAAGGATTCCGCCTGGTTCAAGTCCTTGAGCGGCGGTGAACATCTCGCAGCGATCGTGCTCGCCGATCAGGAGGCAATTAGGGAGGGTACTTCAGCGCTACGAATTGTCCACGAACTCCGAGCGTGGGCGGCCAGTGTCTGACTGGGTAGACTTGGCAGCGCTCGGGACGGGTGCCGTGGTGGCGCCCGCGGGGCATGGCAAGACCCATTCAATCGGGCAAACCGTCGAGAACCATCCCGAGCTGCGAATCTTGGTCCTCACACATACGAACGCCGGAATTGCAGCGCTTAGGCGCCGAGTTGCCATTCGTGGAAGTAAAAGGCCTCGCATCGAAACCATCTCCGCCTTCTCGCTTAAGCTCGTACGTGCCTTTCCAAGCCGGGCCGAATGGACGGAAGGCACCAAGCCAGAGTTGTCGAATATCCAATCCGCAGCTCTTAAAGCGCTACAGAGCACCACCGTTCTGGAAGTCGTAGCACTGGGGTTTGATCTCGTCATAGTCGATGAGTTCCAGGACTGCAGCCCAGATCAGGCCCGCACTGTGGAAATCCTGGCCGGCGTCATTCCAACGGTCGTTCTCGGAGATCCTCTTCAAGCCATCTTCGATTTCGGTCGCACGCCTTCAGCTCCCTGGAACGGGTCGACTGACACCCTCCCGCTCCTGGAAACATTGTCGACACCGCACCGGTGGACCAATACGAATCCGGCACTCGGTGAATGGCTTGCCGTTGCCAGGACTGACTTGATGGCTGGCAGGAGACCCTCGGTTCCGGACAGCCACCCGCTGGAGATCGTGACGCTTCAACGCGAGGCATCACGCGGGGGTCTGTACGACGTCATCCCCCGCGAAGGTACCACTGCAGTGATCTATCCCAATCACTCAAACATCAACGCGCTTTCCGTTATAGCGCGTTCATATAGGGGCCTGATTCGCGTAGCTGAGACATCCGATCTTGTCGACGTCCGAAATGTTGCACGGACCGTCGATAACGCATCTGATCGCGTGGCAGTCCTCCTCGCTATTGTCGAATTCGCCGCAAAAACACGTACCGCAGTGTCGAGTCCCATCGTCACGACTCTCTGCAGAAACCTGAAGAGCAAGGGCCAGGCCAGCAAGTCGACGCAACCCGTTGTCGCTGCAGCTGCGCTCTATCTCAACCACGGAAGCCGTGAAGCCGTGCTCGAATTCTTCCGGCTTCTCATCCATAGTCCGTGCGGCTATACGTACCGGCCGCAACTCCAAAAGCTTCTTGTCGAAGGTCTTTTCATGGGCCAAGCGGACCCGGATTCCTCCATAGAGGAATGCGTGTCCCAATTAATCGAAGGACAAAACCATCGTTCGTCGTGGGAACCGTTCGGAACGATCGTGGGCACGACGCTGCGGCTCAAAGGTTTGGAGTTCGACAACGTGATTGTTCTCGACCCTCCAACGATCACTTCGAGAAATCATCTGTACGTTGCCTTGAGCCGTGCATCGAAGCGGCTGATTCTTGCCAGAACGGGTCAATAGTCTTCAACGCACCAAGGATTCTCCCGTTGGAGGAGCGCGCCCGCTGGAACAGGCCAACGATCGCGAGTGCTGGGTCATCTGTGATGAGACACGCCGGACGAATGGTTCACCTGTAGTGAGACAGATTGGCTGGATGGGCCAACTGTAGTGAGATTGGGTCATCTTAGATGATGTCCTGTCTCAGATAACTTGAGGCAGCGAGTGTCTGAATCGAGGGGTTGCCCCAACTTGAATGAGACAAATTGAAGGTTGGTTGTCTCATCCAAGTTGGGGCAGATCGAAGAATGACCCTATCGTCTGGCGTAGCTGTGCGGTTCGTTTAGTGGTGGTGGTTTTCAGGGGCCAGGCCCGCTGCCGTCGCGCCGAAGAGTGCGCATGGACAACCTCCCACGAGGCTGCTGATCCGCTGAAAGCGCTCAACCTTGGGCTGTTGCACTCCCATGCTCCACTTGGAACCCGAGGGCCGGGCCCTTGTGAATCCGGTCGGTCTGAGGCCCCACCGCCCCCGCAGAGGTCAGCTATCTGCCGAACAGTCAGGCCCTGCAGATGCATCAAATCCACTCGGGATGAAGAGATCTGGAGAAGTGCATAGCTCCTGAGGCGCCGCAAAGTGTGTGCTATTCATTCCCTTGCTTCATGGCCAAACCAACGATCAGCAAGGCGATACCTAGTACTGCAAGCATCAAGGAGAAAACGGTCGGCATTAGAAGCGCAGGAGTGCAAATCGGACCACCAATGCCGCGGAACCAAGCCGATCCACAAACAGGTTCAAAGTTTCCAAAGACGAGTGCGGGCATGATGCCAATGAGGATACCTAGGCCAAGTAGAACGAGCCCGACGTTCAAGAGGAACTTCACTCGTGGTGTCATGTTGGGTGGGCCTCTTTCCAATCATCCCTCAAGTTCGCAGAGGCCTATTGTCGACGTCCCTGCGCCCAAATGTCCTGGCTCTTGTTTAGCGTCTGGGTCATGGTAAAAGCAAGGGAGGACGATCGAACGCCGCCATCGCGCGTCCCATGCCCCAACTGTAATGAAACAGAAACCCGGAATGCCCCAACTTGGATGTGACTTTTGGCGCTCTTTGGCGGCATTCTGTAATCGCTAGATGGCGCATCGAGCCGAATGAACGAGGATCTAGAGCCGCACCACGGTTTCTTATTCCTAAGGATACGAGACGTCTCACCGACTACTGCGACCGTGACCCTACGTGTCCGGATTCCGCGGAATTGATGTCATTTTCAGAAGTCGCCTTCACCACTTCATGCGGAAGAACGGCCCGGGTGCACGGGACTGTTGACATCCGATTGTTAGAAGTCATCTGCACTGCCGGCATTTTCTTCAGAAGCCGCCTGCACTAGCCTTAATCATGGTCAAGAGTCGTCTGCACTGTTCTCTCCGGTCATGACATCGGATGACCCGCAGATCCTGGAGCGGGGCCTGCTAGGGATGTCGGATGAGGCGTGGGAGCGCCTGCGCTGGCAGGACCAGGTCATCGCGCCTTTGGCGGCCATGGCCACAGTCCCCACCGGTGCGGCGCAACTCGTGCACTTTTGGCCCCTACGGCTAACATCACCTTATGGGGATCGAGGACGAGCTCAACGAAAAAATGGGTGACGACGCGAATGTCGATTCAGGGGCAGAGGCCTACCCGGATGTCGTAGCGGCAGTAGATGAAATTCGACTGCTGTGCCTTGAGCTCGCGAAATTGCTCCTTGAACGCGGAGTTCCAACGGAACCTTTCGAGGTTCTTTCTGCACAGCCGACGTCTAGACTTCAGTATTTCTTCAAGGGGCCTGCGAGTAACCCCATGGTAAGGGCCGCCGATGGCTGGGTCCTGGCTTCAAAATGGGGGATCGACGTCTTCGGGCAACTCTGGGAATGGCGTCACAACTTAGTCGAACCAGACAAACTAGTCGCCCACGGAGACTTCGCCCCTCCCCCTGCCTGGTTTGGCCCGTCCAGAATCGATTTTCGTCAATGGATAAAGGACAGCATCGGCAAGCACCCCAGATACCCTGGGCAGTCGGTGAGAGTCGGTGGCCTCTATCTCGACACTGAATCGGATGGCCGTCCGAGGCTGTACCTATTCCATCCGGCACATGACCCGGCCAACAGTCGGTACGAACTGTTCCGTGAGCATCTGTTGGATGCCTGCGTTGGTCTCCTCAAGGGGCTCCGGTAAGCAGCCAAAGCCTCAGATCGTGGAATTGGCCGTCTGGCGATAAATGCTCTCAGCACCGCCACGCTGAGGCGGGATTGTTTGCATATTGGTCCCGATACGTCCGGGCTTCAAGCCCGGGAACGAAGGCGGGATTGGAGGGATTGGCGAGTACGGATAACGCAATTTTGCGGAGATTGTCATAGGCGTCCTCAAGGAATTGTCCGCTCTGCCTCGCTCCGACCAACACGGCCCGGCACTGGCTCAGGGCTGCCTGTAGATCTGCGACCTGTTGGCTGGATACCATGTCTCCTTGCTCACGATTCGCGTGTTGGGCCCCTAAGCGCGAGTCCAGTTCGGCTACCTTCGCAGCGCTTCGTTCCAAGTCAGAATTGCTTGCCTCAAGCTCGGCCGCCATGTCATCCAAATCCGCCTCCCGCTCGGCCAATCTTTTTCTTGTCTGCTCAAGCTGCGATTGTGCGCCTGAAAGCGCATTCTGGGACGTTTCTAATTGAGTCGATACGGACCACAATCCCACTAGGCTGGACGTGAGCACGACTACGGTTATGCTGCCAATAATGATCATCCGCGAAGACATGCCCATACGGCGATCATAGGGGTTGGCCCGGCGGCCACGACAGCCTGAGGGGGGCTCGGAACCATTTCGGTGGTTTCAGTCCTAGGCATTGCAGACGACTTTGGACATTCGTGCATTTGCTTTGGGAAATTGCCAGATCTGGCTGGTGGGGTGTGGAGGAAAACTGCTCCCTGTAGGTCAGGGCGCCTGGAGCAATGTCGCGTCCGGCACAAGCCTCGGACGCCGCCGCAGCGTGTCCCATGCCTCAACTGTAATGAGACGAAACTGGCCAATGCCTTAAGTGAAGTGAGACACGCCCGCGCGAATGCCTTAACTACAGTGAGACAAAAACGGGCAATGCCTCATCTGTAGTGAGATTGCCTCAACTTAGATGAGACAGGACAATGATGCCTGCGTCAGGAGCGCGCGGAGCATATATTGCTAACGCAGATTGGGTGAGATCGAGACTCGGAGTCTGCAGAGGTTGGCCTGAAGGCGCAACTCCTTGCCGAGTCTAATCACCCTGTCAAGTTAATAGCAACACCGGATTTGTCCGTTTTCGCAATTTGGCGGCCCCTCTTGTTGGTAAGAGTCGACCACCGAGGAGATCAGATGCTGACAAAGCAGCGCGTCAAGAAGCCCCCTATGCCCGTGCGGCCGGTTGAGCCGGGAGTCCACCAGTGGGGATATGAGCGCGTCCAATCCGGGATTGCCCCCACGCTGAAACCCAAGCCCCAGGATTGGAAGTTTGGTGTGGCAGCGGTTCCGCCGGCAACCGGGGTGGCCGTGGGCGCCGAGCTGCTGCAGGCGGCCACCGGCGCGGTGGCACCGACCGTCCTGGCCGCCGGAGTGGTGTGCGGCGGGATCGTTGCCCTCGGTCTTCGGCGGAAGGAAAGGGCAGCTCTTTCCGATCGAGCAACCGAGGACATTGCCTCGCTTGTCTCCACGTACCTGACACGCAAATCGCTGAAAGTACTTCGCTGGTCCGGCGGCTGGCTGGGATATCCAGCCAAGATCAGAATCACCTATGACCAGGGCGCGGCCGGCAACGCCACCCTCCGTGAGGAACTGGCCGAGCTGCTTTCCGATCGGGTCGGTATGACCTATGAGCTGGTCAAGCATGACCCCCGGAAACGCCAGCTCGTTTACCAGATCGATCCCGGGGCGGAAGAAATTGCTGCGGAAGAAGAGCAGGATCCGCTGACTGAGCGAGTCACAAAGATCGCGACCAAGCTGTTCTCCGCACCGAACGAGGATGCTCCCAGGATCGACCTGGAATGGGAGAACGAAAAACTCTCGAAGGTGCACGTACAGCACAACATCGGTATGAACCTCACCAGCGCCCTGGTCCGTAAGGACAAGGCGCACAAGTTCTCTGTCCAGATCCCGGGGAGGTGGAAGGTCGACTGGAACACCGAAGAGGACACCGCAACGTTCACGCTTCGGCCAGACCTTCCCACCTTCATTGCCCACCCGCCGATAGCTCCGATGGTGGGCACACCCCAGGAAAACTACAAAACACCACTTCGCTACGGGATCGACGAAACCGGCGAACACATGGCCTGGCGGCCGTGGCTTGACCCCATGATGCTGATCGTGGGGCGCACCGGCCGAGGCAAGACCGTCGTGGCCCACAGCATCCTGACCGAACTGGCGGCAAGAGGCTGGCTCATCGACGTCTCGGACGCCAAGCTCATCGAGTTCATTGGGTACAAGTCCTGGCCCAATGTCAGATGTGTCGGCGCCATCCTGGAAGAACAGGTCCGCCTGGTCCACGCAGCCCTTGAACTGATGCAGGACCGCTATGCACAGATCGTCGCCGGCGAGGCGGAGGAAGACGACTTCCAGCCGTACTGCCTCTTCCTGGATGAATACGCACTCTTTCGGGAAGACCTGGCCGATTGGTACTCAGAGATCAAACAACAGGGCGAACCGGCCAAAGTTCCGACGTCGCGCAAGGTCAACGCCGTCCTTCGCGCCGGACGTACAGCGCGGGTGCACATCGTCCTGCTGACGCAGCGGCCAGACGCTGAGGTGCTCGGATCCGGTGAACCGCGGTTGAACCTTAGCTGCCGCGTCTCCATGGGCCCCCTGGACATGGACGGCGCACGGATGATGTACAACAACCCGACCGCTGGCGTGGCCGTTCCAACCAACATCCGCGGCCGCGGGACCACCAGGAACGAAGCAGGGGACATCGTCGAGTTCCAGGCCTACTGGACACCAGATCCCCGCAAAGCGAAAGAACCCGAAGACCTGGCCATTCTCGAGGGCCTCGAACCCGCCCAGACTCTGCATCCAAAGATGAAGATCGTGCTGCCCACATCAACGTTCGGAGAATCCAAGGATGGGTCGAGCGAAGAGCTGCTCCCCAGTTACTCCGAGTATGCCAACGCAAGGATGTTCCCCCTGGACTATGAAGAACCGGAGGACGCAGAATCCGATCAGGAAGAAGGTGGAAGGGACGCGCTGGAAGCTGACGTTGAGGATACGCAGATCAGCACTGAAGTGACCGAGTCTGAGCCCGAACGCTCGATTCTCCGGCTTGTCCGCGCTGGTGATCCGGAGCCCTCCGAAGCAGGACCAGAGAAGATGCAGTCAACATCCCGTGCGAACTCCGGAAAAGGCTTGGCCAGTGTCTCGGATCTTCGCATCAGGGAAAAGCTCGAAGAAGAGGATTCCGCGGAAGAAGAATCCGAAGACTGTTTCGGGGAGATCGAAACCCTTCGCATCGAGGACATCGTTCCAGGGACGAAGGTCCTCATCGATGAAGGTGAAGGGATCTGGGGCATCGTCGCGGATTCCATGGCTGACGAATCAGAAGAGGGGCACTGGGTGATCGCCTGTGTCACTGACGATGGTGCGGACGAAACCATCGTTGCGCCTGAAGGCGAGATTTTCCCAATACGGAAACAGCAATGAAACCAGCGCAAGGAGTGGATGAGTAATGAACGAATCGTCGGAGAGCGTTGAGGATCAGGTCCTCACCATCATCGCCATCCTGCTGGCAACAGGGGTGCTGGGGAGTTTCAGCTTGGTTGGCTTCTTCGAGCCGATCCAAGCCTGGGCAATCCAGCAGGGACTGATGGTTACCAGCAGCGTTACCGTTCCCTTGGGTGGGGACGGATCAGTTGGGCTGGACATGCCGAGGATCCTGATCGCCGGCGGAATGGTGTGGCTGGCTTTGCTGGGTGCCCTGTACTCAGCAGTGAGGAAGCACCGGCGGCACCAGGCTGCATAACCTTGGCATAGCAAAAGCCCTCGTAGTGACTGGAAGTCGCAGTCGCCACGAGGGCTTTGCTGTATTCGGCCATTGGGTGTGATTCCCAGGGCCCGCGCGCTCCCGTTCGAGCGGCAAACTTGTTAGCTGTGCTGTGTGTCAGGTCGCGGTACGCCGGCTTCGTTGCCCTCGTTCGCCAGCTGGCGACGCAGGACCCTAACCCAGGTCGCTGTTACCCCGGCCGCCCGGGCGACTTCCTCGGCGGTCGGATCTGCAGCTTCGACTACAAGTTCCTGGCGCTCCTTCCGCAGTGTCTCCAGTTCCGATTCCGCCTCCGTGTAGCTCTTTCGGAGTGCGTGGAAGTCCTGAGTCACGCCCTGGTTCGTGCCGGCACCCTGGCGTTTGTAGTATGTCTGCCGGCTCAATCCGGCTTCACGGATCAGCTCCACCAGGGACCGGCCGGAGGCCCTGTGGGTTGAGGAGATCCAATGCACAAGCCCGCTGATGGCATCCTCGCGTTTCGCAGTTGCTGCGTCGATCGCCTGACGTTTGTCCTGTAGCAGTTTGAGCGCGCGCGGTGTCATGGCGTCCGCTCCGGAGCAACAGAGTGACTGTCCGGCGCCTGGTAGTCGGAGTCGGCTACGGAGACCAGGTGCCTTTCGAATGTGCTGTCCGAAAGGCGCAGCTTGGCCTGGGCGAAGTGCCTCAAGTTGGTGACCCGCCCTTTGGGCGTTGAGCTGGAGGTGTTGCAGGATGCTGCCTGGCCCGGAGCTGCGGAACTGTGCTTCGGGGACGGCAGAGGCAGGGATGAGTTGTGCATGACGGTACCTTTCTAATTACTTGATCTGACAAATATAAAACTAGTAACGTACCGGCCTGCTGTCAAGCAGCTTTCGACAAGGACCCCCCGGAATCAGGAATTTCCTTACTGGGACGCAACCTGATGCTCCTCCAGATCTTGCGCCCGTCTGCGGTGACGGGACCGACGGGCAGGAGCTGCGCCGAGCCGGAAGCCATGCTGAAAATGCCGGCCCACATAATGGCAGGGTTCCCGGCGGGGAAGCCCGCGGCCAGGAGTGCTATTCCGGCAAGGATCTGGGTGATGGGGCCCGCGGTAAGAATCAGAAGGTTCTCAACGGGGTGTCCTTGGTCGTGGTGAATGAACGATGAGGTTCCGACGTGGATGGTGTGGACTCGTCTCCTGAGGGCCAGGCTGCAGAGAACGTGCCCGGCTTCATGGGCCACGGTGGTTGCGAAACAGGCGGCGCCGAAAAGAAGGGCCGGCGGGACCGTGTCCAGTGTTATGTGAGCGGGGGAAGCTGCGATCGAGGTGATCACCCACCAGGAGGCCGCAAGCACGGAGCCTTCGATGGCAGCACCCGGGGTGATCGTGATTCGTAATTTCCGGATACGAAAGCGGACGGCATGCCTGCGCTTTGAGTCATACCGTCCGCTGTCGTTGACTGATCTCACCGATGGGTCTGGGAAAGAGCCGGCTTGAGACGTGGGGTTTCTCCGGATGCTGAGTCTTCCGGCTCGGCCTGGTCCTCAAGGGCCCATTCGGCTTCGTCCAGGATATCTTCGCGTTCGCGGCAGCTGAGGTCCTCCGAATATCCGGGGACCTGGAAGGGGTCGAGTGTGACGTGCGGATCCACGCTGAATGCAATGACCCTCGCTTTCCCTGGGAAGGTTGCGGAGGTCTGCTGGGTGGGGGCGGGTTGATTCATGGCTTGCTCCTTGGTTGGTATCGGTACCAACAAGAGGGGCCAGTGAATGGAGGTTTCGGACAGAATCCGGCTGGCTATCGCGGGGACTTTCCCGGCAACGGCTGTCCGGCGGGTTTGCCGTGCTGTTTGGCGGCGAGATACAGCAAAAGCAGGCGCCGGCGGAATGAGGGGCTTTTGAGCATCAGGTTTTCGATGGCGGCCGCATCCTGACCGCTCCAGCCGTGGCCGGTGAGGATTCTATTGGAGGCGGCCCATCGGGCGACGTCGGACGATTCGGCTTCCTCGTGCAGGTTGATCTTCATGGCTGGGTTCCTGCGGTCCCGGCGGAGTTCAGGGTCCGGGGGGCAGGGCGCCGGGTCGGCGCATTGCGGTTCTGAGGCGAACGGAGCATTTCACCCTCCCTTAACTTGATCTGACATATATAAAACTACTGTCGTATAAGAGAGGTGTCAAGCGGGTTTCGTTGCAAGGTTGGAGTGCCTGCCCGGAACTGGCCAGCGGCCGCGGCCGAATCAACGCGCCTGGGGGAGTGCCTGGGTGAGGGCAAAAAGGAAGGCGGCCCCGGACTCGACAGGAGGTTTGGGGGCCGCCCTTCCCGCTCATCGTAGGCAGGGTCTGATGGATTCGCAAGCACCGGTTGATGTAGCCTCGATAGCATCCGCTGAGACAGTTTTACTTCCGGCGGATCATGGCCCTCACCAGGCAGCGGACTTGATCTGACAATTAAGACCTTTCTTGCCTGGTGGGGGTCTCCTTCGTTTTTGCGGCCATCCGGCTGGGCGGGCAAGGGTGTCACCCTTGTTTCGCGATCAGGAAATCGATAGATTGGACGCATGGAACGCAACCAGGACCTTGTAGCCCGCGCCGCACGCTTGGCTGCAGAGGCACACGAAGGGCAGACCGATAAAGCCGGCGCTGCTTACATTGACCACCCGGCCCGGGTGGCTGAGTTCGTGCGGTCCCTCTTCGTTGATGCGCCGGATGAAGCGGTGGCCGTCGCCTGGTTGCACGACGTCGTTGAAGACACCAGGATCTCGCTGCAGGATCTCCTTGAAGCTGGGTTTCCCGGTTCGGTCGTTGCCGCGGTCGACTCAATGACAAAGCGGGCCGGCGAGGGAATGGAAGACTACTTCGCCCGGGTCAGGTCGAATCCGCTGGCCGTCATGGTGAAGAATGCGGATCTGGCAGACAACACGTCCCCTGAGAGGGTTTCGCGCCTGGATCCCCAGACGGCCGAGAGGCTGCGGAACAAGTACGCCCTGGCCAGGAAGCTGCTGGCAGCTGCCTGATGTGTAAATCTTGTGCCGAAGGCGGGCGCAGATGCAGGGATTCCAGGCGGCTCAAGCAGCTGAGTCATGCGGATCTCCTGCCCGAGCATGCCGAAGACCGTCCAGACGTAACCTGGTCTGTGGAAGGTCACCAGGAACCAGAGCTGGACCAGCTGTGGGCCGTGGAGAAGGGTAAGCCGGTGCTGCCGGCCGCGGTTGTTGCGGAGGCAATCGGAACACTGGCGGACGTGGCGGCTGATGAATCGCAGATAACCACTGACATCATGGCTTCGGTTCCTTCCGGTGCCCGCGCCTCGGGACTCGAATTCAGGATGAAGTCCCCGTCCTCGCTCGCTCGCAAGATACGTGATCGTGTGAAGCTGGCCGCTGCCTCTGCGCACCCCAAGTCGCCGGCGGAGGTGGCATCCAGGATGACCGACATCGTCAGGTACACGATCGAAGCAGCGGATCATGACCACCTGGTGCCTACCGCCACCTCGGCCGTGGAGCACTTGAAGAGTCAGGGGTATGAGGTAGTAGAAGCTGAACATTCATATGTTGATGGCAGCAGCTATAAGGGCCTGCACCTCACGGTGCGGAGTCCCAAGGGGCGGCTTTTCGAGCTGCAGGTCCACTCGGAGCATTCCCAGAAGATCAAAGATGAAGTCCATCTGATCTATGAGGAGGCCCGCCAGCTGGAGCCTGGGGATCCTCGCAGATCGGATCTGGAGAAGCAGATGACGGAGCGAAGCGCTTCACTTCCTCGTCCACCAGGTATAGACAAGTTAAAGAAGCTCGGCGGAACCCCGGTGGAGAGGAGGAAAAAGTGACCGACCAGTACGGGTATGAGCAAGTGCTCGATGAAGATGGAAATCTTTTGTGGATAGGAGCCAGGGCTAAAACCAGCCCGCGTCGGTTCTTCGTCTACGTTCCAAATACCGGAAGCTGGCACAGGTACCCGGAGCTGGAGGCCGGTCCTGGCTACGTCGAAGGCGTCGTCTTTAAAGAGATGTCAGCCAAAAACGTTCTCAAGAGAATCCCGGAACTCAAGAGGATCGACGAGCGGTCGCTGGGATGGGTCGTAGAGGAATTCCGCAACCAGAACAAAAACGAAGTGCGCAGCACATCTGATCTGGGGCTGCCGGCTGGAAAAGGGTCGAAGAGGCCCTCCATTGAGGTTGTCCAGGATCTCAAGCTGGGACAGTGGATCACTGTGAAGACCTACGAACCTGCGAGGCGCCATGCCGCCATTTCCCTGGCGAGTGACATTAGACGCGGCAAAAGAAAGCGGCTGATGTCTGGTGTCACCGGGATGACGATAAAGGCCAAGCGCGACGGAGCCGAAAAGATCATCGTCGAGTCGAGGGTGCAGCCGGTAAAGCAAGGCTATAACGTAGAAATTCGCCCGACTCTTGCCGCCAAAAAGCCTGAGGATTAGTGTCTGGATCGTGGCTTGAAAGGGAAGAGCCGGCGCGCGGGGGCCGGCTCTTCTGATGCTTCTGCAAGGGCTGCCACAATAGGCAAATGGCTTCTAAAGAGTTCTTTACCGACAGAGCGAACGGTCCCGTCCCCAGGATCAACGACGATCTTCCAGAACACACGTCCAAGGGGCTCTACGAGCTGTTCCAATCGAAAGCCGACAGCCATTGGTTTGCTTCCCATTTTCCCGAAGAATGCCAGGACGGCAATGGTGTCATCGGCACAAATCGAGGTGGACTTTGGGGCAACGTAAGAGCTCTGGTCCCGGAGCTGAAGGGACCGGACAGCTGGGGCATGACGCCCACACAGCCGGACGGCGCAATATTTGACCTGATCGAATATGCGGCGGACAAAGTATCGAAGCCAATCAAGGGTGCGCATCACAGCTTTTATAAGCACCACGAGCTCACTTTTGACCAGGCCGCTGGCCGGAAGGAGTTCCGGGAAGAGGTTAATCAGATCCTTCGACGCGGCGGAACTATGTATGAACTGAGTCCGAAATCGCAGATCGAAAGAATCGGCACCACGGCCGTGCAGCAAGTTATCGAGCAGATGACGCCGGCGAGTGGTGATCCCGATCTGGACGCCCTTCTTGGTCAGGCCAAAAAGCTCTACATGTCGCGCAAAGAGGATGATCGGGCCTTGGCATTGGAGAAGCTGTGGGATGGCTTCGAACGTCTCAAGACCATCGATTACGTGGGAAATAAGAAGCAAAGCGCCGAAGCGCTGCTGGATAACATCGCTAGTAGCGAGTTCAGAGACATCACCAGCGCCGAGATGAAAGCCCTAACTAACTTGGGCAATCAGTTCATGATTCGACATCACGAGACTGATAAACATCCGGTGCCCAAGGAAGCACAGGACTATCTCTTCGCCCGGATGGGGTCACTGATCGTATTCCTCCTCAAAGCCAGCAACCGCCTGGGCTGACACGATTCGCTGGCAGACACCCTGCTGGAAACGCAAAGCTGGCTCGGGTGCCCCTTGGGCCAAGACTTCCGCGGCCGACAAACCTGAGGGGAGCGGCCGGGATCTTTTCAGCCGTGGACGACACACATTTGATGTGCGGGACCAGTTCCGGAACGAAGGAACCGTTAGCAATGGTCCAGGTCTTCAGGCTGGCGGGGACAACCACAAGCTGCAGGGCGGTGGCCAATCACCACTTGGTATCGCAAGGGCTGCTTGATCCAAGCAATGTCCAATTCCGAAGGTCAGCAGGCAATCACGCTGGCCATTGCGGATCTCATCGCTTTACTCGTCACCCTCGGGGGCATCTGCCTTGATTGTTCCCGCTGCGATGCGTTCCTGGGTCTCCTGATAGCAGCGCTCCACGTAGGCTGCGAGGTCGTCCTCGCTGACGCGCCACATGCGGCGCCCGCCGGAGAGCTGCAAGCCTCGCAGTTCTCCGGATGTGACCATTGCCCGAACGGCGGGCATGCCGACATTGAGGACATCTCTAACATCTTCCAGGGTGAGCATTTTTGGAAAGCGGATGGTGGCCGGCTGTTCCGGGATTGCGGCGGCTATGCCCTCGGACCATTGCGCCATCAGCTTTCCTTTCCGTGGGCGGGACTCTGACCAATTTGCAGCAGTGGCTGCACTTGGCCGGTTTCGAAGGCGCGCTGCACCGCTGGATTGGCGTGGCTAAAGACGGACTGGCCGTCGGGCAGCACAAGGTGGGCGAAGAATTCTTCATCGAAGGAGACGATCCCGGCCGCTACCGCCTCGAGTTTTGCCTTGACGACCAGGGCCAGTGCACGCCAGCTCTGCCTCACTGCCTGATCGTATTCCTTGGCTGCGGCTTCTGTTGTCCTGGGCTGGCCCTTGGCCGGGGTGTGGGTGAACCGGCGTTCGCTGCGATCCGGCATGGGAACCACGAACCGGACCTGGCGACCGTTGACGACGAATCCGATCGCTGCGCGGCTCTCTTCCCATCCGTACATGAAGCTTGTGGCCCCGTAGCGGGCCAGTGTGCGTTCAATCTCAGCCCGTGAGGTCGCACTGTCGACGGCGGTGTTTTGGGCGTATCTGGCTGTGGTCATTGGATTCCCGCTTTCCTTGCTCCCGGCAGTCTATTTACGGAAGACGTCCGAGGAAGGGCTCTGGGGATCTCCGTCGGAGGCGAGGCCCCTTACGAAGAGGGGCAGCATGGGCTCTTCCGCCAGTGATGCGTCTAAGCGGGGTGCTGGCTGCGGGGTGATTTCAGCGATCAATGAAGCGTAGGGCCGGCCGGGATCTGTGACGTCTTCATCTAGCTCAAAGACGTGGCCGGGGTAGCGATCTTTGAGCAGGTGTTGTTCTGTCGGGCGCAGGCTTGCGAATTTGCGGGGCATGTTCAGTCCTTCGGGTACTGGAAGTGGATTGGCGGCCGGGTCTATTCGGGCGGGCTGCCTTGGCCGGCGGTGGCCGCGGGTGCTGTTCCCGTGGCCGATGAGAGAGCGTCCAGGAGTTCGTCTGTCAGGACGTCCGCGGTGATGTAAGCGGGGCTTCCCGGCTCAACATGACGCAGGGCTTGGACGATGGCTGTGTGCAGCTGCGTCCAGGTGATGGAGGCGGGGGATGGGGCTATTGCTGAGATAGACATGGTGTTCCTCTCTATAGCGAGGTGAAGCGTTGACACCAACAAGAGGTGTTGGTGGACGGAGGGTTCCGGACAGTGAAGCCGGGAAAATGTGGGGCGGCCGCCTGGGCCGCCCCAGGTTACTGGGGCGCTGGCTTGTGGCCGGTGAGGTCGGTGTAGGCGATCGTTTCGGTCCTGGCCGGGTTGTAGCTGGCCGGCACGGAGACGCTCTTGCCGTTTACCCGGCGGACGACGTGCCAGGTCTTTCCCTGGCGGACGTGGTCGCCCTTGCTGATGGACTTGGGTCCGTAGTCATTGGCTTCGCCGTTTGCGATCTGCTGCTGGCGGATCCCGGTCCAATGCGCCAGCTGCTCGGTGGCTACTTTCAGCATGAGCTTCAGGCGTTCCTTGTGGGCGCCGGTAGCAGGCGGGGTGACTTCGGTGTGCTTGACGTCGCCTACCGTGTAGAGCGTCCGTTCGTGGCCGGAGATCTGCCGCTGAAGACGCGCGACCTCCGCGGTGAGGCGGGTATTCCGGTTGGCGACGACGGTGGGAGTCTCCCGGAACTTCATCGTCTGTTCTGCTGCTTCAACGCGCCTGGAAGCTTCCCCTGCAGCGGCACGGGCCGTCATGTCCCGGTGGGCGGCATTGCGGAATTTTTCGGCCTTGCGCAGCATTCGGGGCCCGCTGTAGTGGTCCATGAGAATCGGCTGGCCGAAGGGCGGCAGAGACTGGCTGATGGTATCCAGGCGATCTGCGGCGCTCCGGGCGATAGCGGTTTTACGGGCCTCTCTGGCGCTCAGTGAGGCAACGCGGGCATTGGCCCTTTCATGCCGGGCAGCTTCCGTGGTGGCGGCATCGCGGGGGCTGTCGTCGATCTCGATCTCGACGGCGAAGCCGGCGGACCGCAAGGCGTTTGCCGTTGCCTCGATCTGGTGGAGTTTGGCAAACCGGTCACGGCTGTTGGGGACATACCAGGATCCGAGCCCTGAAGACCAGCGCCAGGCGTTGGCCTTCAGGATAGGCGCGGTGCCATCTCCTTTGGCAGTTCCGTCGATCAGGGTTCCCTCTTCGTGGGAGTGGGTGATGTACAGCATTATCCAGCCTTTCTTAACTTGATCTGACATCATAAATCTATCGTCACTGAAGAGGAGTTGTCAACCCACTTTTGGCCAAATACGACCCACGTTTGGCCACATTCAGGCAAAGGGGGAGGCGCCCCGGACTTTTCCGGAGCGCCTCCCTGGATCGCCTGATCCCCTAGGCGGGAATGCCGATGTCCATGCTCTGGCCGGCAAAGCGTAGGAGTTGGGGTGGAATGTCCGCGTAGTCGGATTCCTCGCCGTCACCCTCGCCGATGATGATCATGGCGCCATTGATGGTGTCCCAGTCGTAGATGCCTCCAACGGAGTGCATGAAGGCTGTAGCCCTCTCGTTTACCGGGAGGTTTTCGAGCTTTCCTTCCTCGTTCACGTAGGCGAGCCAGGAGTCCCCGTTTAGGCCTGGGGCGTCGCGCCCGGGCAGCTGCTCGATGTAGCCGCCCACCAGCTTCTGGAAGGGCTCCAGGCCGGGCTCGATGCACTCAACTCGAACGGCTTCGGCGGAGTCTGCCGGGATAACCAGGATGGAAACTGCAGTCATGATGTTGACCTCTCTCTTAACTTGATCTGACATAAATAAAGTATCAAGACGTTGAGATGGTTGTCAACCCACTTTCGAATTGGTCTTGTCTTCGGAAACTGCAGTGTATGGCGGGGTAGTTGGTTAGCCAGGGCTTGCTGATGAACGTGCACCGTTCGGGAAGGTGGCGGCCAACTGCGTCTCCGAGCGCGTCGGCTTTCGGCATCAGTGACACACCTGACGGTTACTCTGAAGGCCACCAAGGTATAGCGAAGGGAAAACCGATGACAGCGCCGAATTTTGAGAACCTTTTTATCGAGGAAGTTCCCGATCATGTTGATGTGGAAGGTTCGCCGATGGATGGGTATACGGTCATCAGAGCTACCGGCCCGCTCACTGTTCCTGTCTTGCGGGAAAGGGTTTTCGGCCGGGTTGAATTCCTGCGAGATCTGATTGACCTTGAGGAGGCAGGCGGCCGGCCCGCGGGTCTCGTCGTGGATGAATACAGCCCCTCGGATCCATCGACAGGGATATTCGGCGCCGCCTTACTGGAGACCATGGGGAGCCTTATCCGCAACGGAGGCAAGGCGTACCTGGACAAATGGGGACGCCAGTCCGTTGTCGGCATCGACTACTCGGTGGATCTGAGCACTCGCGGGTCTTGCCCGGAAACACATCTCACGATTTGGGCCGATAGGGAACGTGCCAGGGAACTTATTCGCTCAGGTGCACTCGACATGGAAAAGCTGGACATAGAACTCACTCAGAAAGATGGTGCGTTTGGGCCTGAAGATGAGATCCCCCAGATGTTCGCGCAGTGCGTTGGCGACTTGATTCTGCAGGCTGCCGTCGAACCAATCAGGCGTGCGTCCTACAGTCCGGAGTACTGCTGACGCTATTTGTGCCATGGGTGAATCTTGCGAACTGAAGCAGGCGGACTGTTGGGCAGCCTAGTTCTGGATGTCTATGACGTTGTCCAGCGTGAAGGTCACATGGTCACCGAGAGCCAGTTCGTCGGAGAGCAGGAAGGGTTCATTGCTGAGCGTGCCTTTGAGCTTGGGGCCGTTGCGGGCTGTGGTCAGTACCCACATTCGTTCTGCGCAGGAAGGTGTTGCGAACATCAGTTTCACGTAGGAGCCGGGGCGGATGAGTTCTTTGGCTTCCGGCTCGGGTATGGGAAAGCTGTCGGGGTTTTCGTGGTTGCGCTGGCAGCCATCGATCAGGGTCGCGTTCATGGCGGGGCGCCTTTCCGGATGGCGGGCTGATATCCCGCCACCCTGTGTGTTGGCTTAGATGATGTCGTTTGCGAAGACGGTCAGGGCGGGTGTCAGCTCGCCCATTCCGTCAATCAGTCGGGTCCCTTGGGTTCCGGGCCCTTGTCGGCTGGTGGTGCGGATGGGGGAGCCCTCTTTGAGGGTTGTGGGGAGGAGGTTCAGGAATTGTTCCATGGCTTGGGAGAGGTCGTCCCGGCGGCTCTTGGTGGTGTCGGTGGCCACCTTGAATGCTGAGCTGCTGATCCGCTCCGGCAGTTCCATTGTTTCTCCGCAAATGGTGGCCCGGTAGACGTAGCCGATAATGGCGGCCATCTGGGCCATTTCATCGTCCGTGATCGCACGGTCTGCCTGGAAGGCAAAGGCGGACGGCTCGTTGGCGGTTGTTGTCCCACTCAGCTCCGTGAAGCCTGCCAGCCCCCTAGATGTGCCCTGCAGCGCGGTTGGACCGGCGCTGGTGGAGGTGTGGGCTGCTGCGCGTTCCTTCAGTGCGAGGACATAGCGCTTGCAGGCCTCGGCCAGATCAGCGTCCCCTGCTTCCTGCAGGCGCTCCACCGCACGTTCAAATAGGTAGGCGTCCTGTTCGCTGTGGCCGTAGGCCTGCAGGTGCAGGGCCTGGAATGCCTCTTCGATGACGAAGTCCCGCAGATCCCGTCCGGCATTGAGCTGGTGAGTGAGGGTGACGATCTCGGCTGGCTCCAGGTGGTGCAGGTTCTCCGTGAGCCACTCGGAAACCCAGAGGGTTGATACGACGGCAGCTGTGGGCATTGACTTACCTCTTTCTTAACTTGATCTGACATATATAATCTATCGTCTCAATCGAAAGGTGTCAACCGGCTTTCGCTCCTTACCCGGGGCCGGTGGGCGGGGCCGCCATTTTCGACGGCCCCACTGCGTTCAGTGCTGAAGCTGAGGCATGGCCTCCGATATTCCCAGCGGGCCATAGGCGAATGTCTTGTAGTTGCCGCCACCTCCCAGACCGCCAGAGTCGCCGTGATACTCGTTATTGCCCACGCCGTATCCACCGGTACCCTCCGGCCATTCCATCTGGCCCAGTTCCGCGAAAAGGATCTGGGCCAGCGGAGTTTCGTGTGCGTTCTCGACGGCGTGATTGTTCTCTTCGACGTTCCAGTTCAGCTCCCGCCCCACGATTTCAATGGCAGCGGCCTCGCAGCCCTGCAGGTCCATCGCCGGGAAGTTCACGCTCCTGCTGGTTACCCGCGGCGCCCAGCGGTCAACCTCGGAATGGGTAGGGCGCCGGACGGCCAGCTGGTGGCTCTTGTGGCGCAGTAATTCGAATGCCATGGTCCGGGCATCGGTACCGCCCGGCTCAGCGGCGCTCCTCAGGTGATTGCGGTATTCGACCGGCGTGAGCTTGGCGAGGGGGCGATGCAGCTCCAGCGCCAACTGGTAGACCTCGGAGTGCGTGGTGTTCAGGTAATTGCACAACGTCCGCTTGAGCGGGGCGACCGATGCGGCCGGCAGTGTGATCCTGGCAGTTTCCCATTCGTAGCAACTCATTCTCTACACCTTCCAATAAACTTGATCTGACATATATAAACTATCAAGATTTGAAGAGTGCTGTCAACCCACTTTCGCGGCCGAGCCGGTAGGGTTTGCTTCCCGCTCCGGAGGGTGGTTGAGATGGGGCTCGACCAGGTCCAGGGTCGTCTGTACGACGTCGGCAACGAGCCGGGCAAGCCATGGTGGTTGCTGCATGGGAGAGGCGTTCTGCTGGGCGGTGCGCGCGCGGGCCATGATTTCGATTTTCAGGTTCTCAGGGACTGGCATGGCCTCTCCTTCGAGGGGTTGCGGCGTGGCTTAGGCGCAGGCGGTCAGGGTGCTTTTCATGGCGTCGTGTTCGGCCTGTGTGACCCACAGTTGCCATTTGGCCTTGATGTGGGCCTGGATGGCGGCGTACTGGCAGCGGAAGCTCTTGTTGGGGGGCTGCCAGGTAGCGAAGTCTGAGTCCTGCTTTTGCATGTTGGCGGGACCGTCGACCGCCAGGAGGTTCTCGGGGTCTGCGGCGAAGGCTTCCTTGCGGTCGTCGTCCCACTGCTGGGCACCCTTTTGCCAGCTGTCTCCGATGCTGACGACGTGGTCGATCTGGATGGCGGAGCTGGTGTCTTGGCCGCGGGTGAAGGGGATGGATTGTCCGGTGTAGGGATCGTTGAGGATCCCGGAGATTACGACGCAGTTGTTGGTTCCCGGCTTGAATTGGGTGTCGGTCAGGTCGCGGGCGAGGGTCCGGTTGCGGAGGTCGCAGCCTTTGATGCTGGGCCAGCCGTTGAGGAACTCTTTCCGTTCATAGCCGGTTTTGGGTGCCCGGCCCTGGATCCGCAGCGTCTGGAGTGTTTCCAGTGCGGCCGCGGCCGCCTGCGGGGTGATGGTGGCGCCTGCCGCTGCGCTGGGTGGTGCCTGTTCCGGTGCCGGTGGTGACCAGGTGAGGGTGCACCCGGCCAGTGCGATGGTTGCCAGCAGGCAGAGGCCGGCCCGAAAGAGACGGACAGCCCCGTGGGGGCCGGGATGCTGGGGATTTTGAGTGGGCGTCATGGCCGTCTCTCCTTGGAAACTTGGGGGTGATCCACCAACAAGAGGTGGCCGCGGTCCGCGGAACCGGACGCACGAGGAAGGGTTTTTGAACTGGGCTGCCCGGGTTCGGCCCACCTTTCGCTGGGCAGGCCGAACCGGCTGGGGCCTAGTCCTGGCTTTCGTCCGGCTCGGTGCCTGATTCCGCCAGGTGCTGCCTGTACAGGGAGGTGTAGGTCTCCGTGAGCTGGATGCTGGTACCGAGGAGCTCGGTCAACTTCTCCGGCTTCGCGTGCCTACGGATTTGGTCCGAGAGCAGCGTTGCTGCCTTCGAGGCCTTTTCCCTGGCGGAGAGGACCTGCCCCAGAGTGACACTGAGTGTGGATTCCAGGACGTTGGTGACTTCCTCGGGGCGTGCCCATTTGTTCGTGTAGCCGTCGCCGCCAACTTTCGAAAGATGAAGGACCGTGCCGTTGGCTTCGGTGGCGATCACTTCCCACCTGGTCTTTCCTTTGCCGACATTGCAGGTCGCGCCGGGTGTGATGGCTGGGGTTGAGGACATAATCATTTCCTTTCGAGGGGTGGGTGCGGGCCGGTTGGTTGTTCCGGCCCGCGTGCTGCGCTTAGTTGTGGACGGGGGTAATTTCAAAGTCGAACGGCATCATTCCGGTGCTGTAGATGTCGGTGCCGTCTGATCCGGTGACTGATTCCCAGCCGGAGATGTTGATCTCGCCTTCCATGGCGAGGGCGGTCACCAGCAGGCCGATTTCGAACCGCTCCCAGCTGCGAATGACGTCATCCTTGGCCGGGGCGCTGGCCCAGGCGTCCAGGATGATTTCGGCCTGTGGAATGTCCAGCAGCCATTCACCTTCGTCGCCTTCGTCGGGAGAGGGATTGGGGATGTAGACCGCTTCGGTCAGGGGATGACCTGTGATGAAGATGCCCTGGGTGGCGGGGGATGAAGACATTTCGCAACTCCTTAACTTGATCTGACATATATAAATATATGTGAGATCACTAAAGGTGTCAACTCACTTTCGCCGTTCTCGTGCCCGTTTTGGGAGGAAGCCTGGCTGCCCCGGGTGATGGCAGGATGTTGGGCCGGGCCTTTGGTGCCCCGGGGGTCTATCGGTGCCTCCAGATGGCCGCTGGCGGCCGCGTAACGAGTGGCAGGAGTGTCCCGCCAGAATGTCCCGGTGGCGAATCCTTGAGCCTTCCCACACATACATCGCCAGGTCTACGCATGTTCCGGTACATGAGTACAGCTAACGAGCCTGAACGCCCCGTCCGACCGCTTCTCGCCCGCGCCTTTGAGGCATTCGTGATTGCTGCTGCAACGGCGGCCGGCGGGGCAGCGCCCATCTTCTTCTTGAACTGGGTGGGAACAATCCTGGGGCTTCCGCACTCCTGATCGGGCGTCGGGGCATCAGGGCCTAAAAGTGAACATGCTGGTCCCCAACGGGCCCCGCTCTCCAGTCCGATGCTGGCACAAGCACCGTAGGTGTTTTGCATGGCATTATGATCGATACCTGTGTATGACGAAGCTTCCTCCCTCTTTGAGATCGACGATCCTGCCCCGTCTCCCAACGTTCTTGCTCCACTTCCGATCAAAACGGAGCAAATACAAGCCATTCGTGATGCGTTTGAGAACGCGGGGGTGGTTAGCCAGGACGATCGCAAGGCTTTGATCGAATCAGTCGTCGTCCGTGAAGTAGCGAGCATTCGTGAGCTGAAGGCCGTCGATGCCCGCCGGATTCTTCAGCGCATCGAGGGCCTGCGTAGCGCCAAGCCAACAGGCACCGGATCGGCGTGGGATAACCGCGAAGAAGACACCTGGATCGACAAGCTCTAGCGGGATCCCGGCGGTGACCGACCCAGCTAGCCCACGCGGGTAGGGTGGGAGTCGGGTTCGCTCCGCGCGGTCTGCATGAGACGCGAACTCACTCATGTGAAAGTAAGGATTGGGAATGTCGCGGCTCACGGACCTTCTGCGCGCTGCCAAGCAGCTTGACCCGCAGCTAGGCAAGGATTTGGAAGACGAGATCCAGCCCTTGCAGAAGCGCCTGCCATTCGGGCTCAATTTCGAGAGGCACGCCCCCGAAGCCGTCGAGCTCGCAGGCCACAAGATCCGCAAGGAAAGTAGGGTGCGGATTCTGTCACCCCGGGGATCAACCGCTCGCGGTGACCAGCGGCTCTGGCGCGTCGACAAGGTTATCGGTGACGCCGCCGAGATCTCGCTTCTCGACAGTTCCGAGGCGGAGACTCGCACAGTGCAGGTCGATGACCTTATCTTGGTCGCCGAGTTCCGCGATTGGATCTATCCCGGCCTCCGCCCGGATGGCACCGTCGAGCGCGGCGATGACAAGCCATTCCACACCGTGATCAACGGTGAGAACTTTCACGTGTTGGAACAGCTGACCTTCACCCACGCACGCTCAGTTGACGCGATCTACATCGATCCGCCCTATAACACTGGCGCACGTGACTGGAAGTACAACAACGACTACGTCGAGGGCGACGACCTCTACCGGCACTCGAAGTGGTTGGCGTTCATGGAGCGGCGGCTCAAGCTCGCGGAGCGCCTCTTGAAGCCTGAGAACTCGGTCCTAATCGTGACCATCGATGAAAAGGAATACTTGCGGCTCGGGCTGTTGCTGGAGCAAACGTTCACCGATGCGCGTATTCAGATGATCTCGACCGTTATCAACCCCAAAGGAGTGTCGCGCGGCGACTCTTTCCGTCGATCTGATGAATACATCTTCTTCGTCATGCTTGGTTCCGCGGCCCCTCAAAGGCTGGAACTCGGCACCGAATGGGCGGCAGGGAGCTTTGGCAACGTCGAGGCCGGTGCGGGCGAAGGCAATGGCGAGCCCGGGTGGAGCTCTATGATGCGTCGCGGGTCGAACTCCGCTCGCACGGATCGACCAGGGCTCTTTTATCCCATCTACGTCGACCCAGACACGGGCCGCATTCAGCAGGTTGGTGCACCTCTCAGCGCTGACAAGCACGAAGCCCCTGAAGTTGCCGGCCTGATCGCGACTCTGCCTCTGCGCCGGAATGGGTCAGAAGGTCGATGGCAGATAGGTCCTGACGAACTGCGGTCCCGGTTATCACAGGGACGTGTGCGAACCGGACGCAAGACCGCTTACGGGTACGTGATTAACTACCTCTCCGATGGCGCTTATGCTGAAGTGCTGTCCGGTGGATTCGAGATCACCGGCCGAGCCGAGGACGGCTCTATCGTGGCGACCAGAGTCGGTGTACAGTCGCGTGCCCAGGTCCCTTTCACCCAATGGCGGACGCCTTCGCACAACGCCTCTGAGTACGGTTCCACGCTACTCACCGCATTCCTTCCCGGTCGGAAGTTCCCCTTTCCGAAGAGCCTCCACGCGGTCGAGGATGCACTCCGGCTTTTTGTGAGCGACAAGCCAGAGGCAGTCGTGCTCGACTTCTTCGCCGGCTCTGGCACCACTGCGCACGCTCTGATGCGGTTGAATCGGCAGGATGGCGGTCGCCGTCAGTGTATCTCGGTGACGAACAACGAGGTTTCAGCCGAAGAACAGACGCGGCTACGCCGGCAAAGGCTGCGCCCTGGTGACGCGGAGTGGGAGCGGTGGGGCATCTGCGACTACATCACGAAGCCCAGAATCCTCGCCGCTGTAACCGGACTTACGCAAGATGGCGAGCCGATCAAGGGCGACTACAAGTTCGTCGACGAGTTTGCAATGGCCGACGGTTTCGAGGAGAACGCCGCCTTTTTCACGCTCACCTACGAGTCCCCGTGGCAGATCAGTGCTGACCGCGCGTTCGGCGCCATTGCGCCGATGCTGTGGCTGCGTGCGGGCGCGCGGGGAAGGTGCATCGACGATCTCTCGAACGGGTGGGCCGTGGCCGAGGCCTACGGCGTTATCAAGGACCTAGACCGCTCAAGTGACTTCATTGAGGCGCTCCGGCGGGAAGAACACGTCCGGATCGCCTTCATCGTTACGGACGACGAAGGCCGCTATCAGCAGATCGCAAACGAAATCCCTGGTGTTGAGCCCGTTCGACTTTACGAGGACTACCTCCGGAACTGCGAAAGCAGCGGTGACTTCTGATGCGCTTCACGCTTAAGGACTATCAAGTGGACGCCGTCGGGGACACCCTGGCGGAGCTGACCGACGCACGCGAGTTCTACCATGGCCCACGCAAGCGGGTCTCGTCAGTAGCGCTCACAGCCACTACTGGTGCCGGCAAGACCGTGATGGCCGCGGGAGTCATCGAGGCTCTTTTCTGGGGCAGCGAGGACTTCAATACTGTTCCCGATCCGGATGCGGTCGTGCTGTGGTTCAGCGACGATCCTTCATTGAACCAGCAGACGCGGTACCGTCTGGAGCAAGCTTCTGACAGACTCCGCAATCGTCTCGTCACGGTCGAGCACCCGTTCCGGTATCGGAAGCTCCGGCCTGGTCATGTGTACTTCCTCAATACCTCGAAACTGTCGCGGAACAGCCTGTTGGTTCGGGGCCACGATGCCGATGGTGTTTTGCCCGGCCTGGAGTCGAACCCAGATACCGTGCCGTTCACGTTCTGGGACACACTGCGGAACACTATTGAGGACGAAGGCACCACGCTGTACATGGTGCTCGATGAGGCCCACCGCGGTATGGGGCGGCGTGCTTCGTCAGACACGCCCACAATCGTGAAGCGTCTGATCAACGGTCACGGCTCTGTTCCTCCCGTTCCGATCGTTTGGGGCATCTCCGCGACAGTTAGGCGGTTCGAGGAGGCAATGAGCGCTGCGGAGGTGGACAATCGAGTCCACCTCCGGACCATCACAGTGGATCCTGTGCGTATTCAGGAGTCGGGGCTCCTCAAAGACGACATCGTCCTCGACTTCCCCGCCGAGACCGGAGACTTCAACACCGTTCTCCTGCGCCGGGGCGTCCGCAAGGTAAAGCAACTGTCGTCGGCGTGGGCGGAGTATTCTGCTGCCCAGAACGAGCCAGAGCTAGTCGAGCCGCTCTTGGTGCTCCAGGTGCCGAACAAGCCGTCGCCGACAGAGGTGGCCTCAGCCATCGACGTCATATTGAATGAGTGGCCCGAGGTCGGCTCTGACGCTTTCGCTCACGTCTTTGGCGACCACACTGCCCAGACGTTCGGTGCGCATAGTGTTCCGTACATCTCTCCCGAGCGGGTCCAGGACGCAACCTATATCCGCGTGCTGCTCGCAAAGGACGCCATCAGCACTGGATGGGACTGCCCGCGTGCAGAGGTGATGGTGTCGTTCCGTCCGGCCGTCGATGAGACGCACATCACCCAGTTGCTAGGCCGTATGATCCGCACACCACTTGCGCGTCGTGTCGAGGGCGACGACCTTTTGAACAGCGTCGAGTGCATCCTGCCACGGTTCAACAAGGCCACCGCCAGCCGCGTGCTCGAACAGATCATGGGCAACGACTCCACAGAAACAGGGACTGGAACTGGTCAACGTGTTTTGATCGATCCACAGCTGATGACTCCCAATGACCGCGTTCCGGATTCGGTGTGGACGCTGTTCACCGAGCTTCCCGCTGAGACTTTGCCGCGCAAGCACGCCAACCCGATCAAGCGACTGACCTCTCTCGCACACGCGCTTGCGGCGGACGGCATGGTGCCAGAGGCTGGTCAGGTTGCCCACGGCCGCCTCCATGGAGTCTTCAACGGGCTGGCCGCCCAGTATCCCGAGGAGCTGGGAAAGGCCGAGACGGATGTGCTGACGGTGGCCGGCGGCACTGTGCGCGGGCACGCGCGCTACGGTCTACGGGCAGACGAAACGTGGACCGAGGTCGCTGACGACCGAGCCATCCAGGAAGCGTACCGACATGGCTCGCGTACGGTGACCCCCGACATCGCGCGCACCTACGTGAATCACCTCGCGGCAGATGCTGATGACGAGGATGTACTCCGTAACGCACACGTGCGTGTGGCCGGGCTCGCGATGCTGCCGCAGACGCGGCCGGCGCTCGATGCTGCGGCTAACTCACTCTCGTCCGAATGGTTAAGCACGCACCGGGTGGCGATCAAGACGCTGCCCGAGTCTCGTCAAAGCTTGTACGCCGAAATCACCGCCATGAGCACCGACCCGCAACTGATCTCGATGGCACTGCCGAAGAACCGCCAGGAGGAGACTCGCCGGGCGGTCGGCGACGCCATCCAAATGCTTGACCAGCGACCACTCCACCTACTCTCAGACGAAGATGGCATGTTCCCCGTCGGGAAGCTCAACCCTGATGAGGTCCACGTGCTCGACACCGAGATTCAACGCGGCGACCTGCTTGCGTGGTATCGCAACCCTACAGCCGGCCGCGACTCTATGAGCATCTCTTACCAGGACGCACACGGAGTCTGGCGGACCCTCCGGCCTGACTTCCTGTTCTTCGTCGACGGTCTTGACGGTGTGAGAGTCAACATCGTAGATCCGCACGGCTCGTGGCTACCTGACGCACTGTCTAAGCTCCGGGGGCTGGCGCGATTCGCAGAGGTGTACGGCGAGAACTTCCATCGCATCGAATCGATTTCGAGGATTGACGGTGAGCTGCGAGTCCTCGACCTCACGTTGCCCACGGTGAGGAAGAGCGTGCTGGACGCGATCGACGCGGACTTCGCATACCGCCATTCTTCCGTGGAGTACTGATGTTGGAATGAAACCCAGATGCGGCTTTCATCCGGCCCCGCTTTTCTGTGCCCAACGGCCTGTCAGTCTGCTTGTGATGGCAGCAGCCGCCTAGAGGTCCCTGGTGAATTCGGCGGGGTCCGGAAGGTTGCCAGCATCGCGCAAGGTCGTCGTGAAATGCCCTGGCGTGCCGAGCCGGGTGGTGTTGTTTTCGAAGGTGAAAATCAGGTTGCCCAGGTTGAGCGGATCTTCCTGCTTGGTCAGAACCTTGCCGAACCGGCGGAGCTGGATTTCTACGACGTCGCCGGGCTGGACATCCTTCCAGGCGACCGTCCTGGCCGCTTCAAGAGCGGCCTGATAGGCCTTCCAGGCCTTTGTCGTCTTGCCTCGTTTGATAGCCCAGCCTGTGCCGTTGCACCCGTAACAGCGTTTGCCGTCAACCTGGTTGAAGGAAAATTCGCCCGTGCCGCCACAGCGGTAGCACGGCACGACCGGGAATCCTTCCCTGTTGGTTCTGGCGGGGCTCGTGCCCGCTTTGGTCTTGGCCATGGGCTTAGCCTCCAGCCAGAGGGTGGAGGGGGCCGTAGCCCATGAAATCCTCGCAGTGCTTGCAGAAGTACTCATTGAAGTTTGTATCGAGGTAAGCCTCGTGGGTGTACGTTCCGAACGGATAGTCGGGGTAATGCCCCTGGTGCGCGGCCGCGGCCGCGTCGCGGGAATCCTGGAGGTACTTTGCCTGGTCTGCGGTGGGTGCAAAAGCCATCTTCAACCTCTCCTTAACTTGATCTGACATATATAATCTATCGTCAAAGAGGCGGGTTGTCAACCTACTTTCGGGGAAGCCGGCTACCGCCGGCTCCCCCGGGGTTTTAGCTGGCGAGCAGTTCGGTGATTTCGGCCGCGTCGGAGACCAGTACCGCGTTGCCTTCCTTCAGGAGTCGGTGGCATCCTGCGGAGTTCGCGCTGTGGATGCTTCCGGGGACCGCTGCAACGTGGCGGGCGATGGTTTCGGCGTGGTGGGCGGTATTCAGGGCACCGGAGCGCCAGCGAGCTTCCACAACACAGGTCACCCCGGCAAGGGCGGCGATGATCCTGTTCCTGGCCAGCAAGCGCATCCTGGTCGGCGCTGATGTCGGGGGCAGCTCCGAGAGCGTCAGCCCGTTGGCGCGGATCGCGGCCGCGAGGTCGGCGTTCCCGGACGGGTAGTCACGGTCAAGGCCTCCGGCCAGTACCGCGATGGTCACGGGGCCTTCGCCCTGGCTTCCGGCCAGCGCGGCCCGGTGGGCGTGGGCATCGATTCCGTAGGCGAGGCCGGAGATGACACAGATTCCGCGCTGCGCCAGAGTGTAGGCCAGGTCTCCGGTGACGGATGCGCCGTAGCTGGTGCAGTCGCGTGAGCCGACGAGGGCCACGCTCCGGCTGGGGCCGGGGATCCCGCCGGTCAGGTTTCCCCTGTACCAGAGCCCTGGCGGGGCGTCCGGGAGGTCGTTCAAGGCTGCGGGCCAGTGCTCATCATCCGGTGTGAGGAATCCCCCGCCCAGGCGTTCGATGGCGGCGAGGTCTTTTTCCGGTGCCAGATCGTGGATGCGCGGTGCCCAGCGGCGCAGGGCTTCGGCCAGCTCGTCGGCCGTGATGCCAGGGACGGTGTGGGCCGGTTGGGCCCCGGTGGCGAACCTCAACGCTGCATACGCGCCGAGTCTGGCAACGAGTGCGTGGCCCACCTTGTCAGCGGGTTCGAAGAGGCGGGTGAGGGCTGCGCGGGCGATGCGGTCTTCATTCATTGGAATGAACCTTCCTGATAACTTGATCTGACATATATAAATATATGCCCCAGAAGGGCCCCTGTCAACCTAGTTTCATCAGGAATGTTCCACTTGGGACGCAAGGCGTGGCCGCGGGGACAGAAGGGCTAGCTGACCTCAGGCATCGCGTCCGGGAGTTCGCCAATGGCTGCGGAAAGGTGCCTGGCAGCGGCTTGTAGGCCGTCTACGGGGATTCCCGCTCTCTCCTGGGTCAGAGTGCCATGTTCGTCAATCAGGTAGGCGAGTGCCTCATGGAGGTGCTTGAGGCTGCGTCCCAGGTTGTAGGCGTTGAGGGGAAACTCGTCTGGCTGCGGGCTGCCCTGGTTGCGCCGGCGTTTTGTTGCTGCAGCGAATTTCCGGGTGCTGCTTTCGGCGTCCAAGGATGCTGTGTGCACTTGGCTGAAGCGCGTCACGATGGTCCCTTTCGGTGGTGGCATTCAAAGTGTGGATTACCGCTCCTGCCTTGTGGGCAGGAGCGGGCAGGCATCAGGCGGGCAGCCGGACGGGCATGATCATGTGGCGGAACGCTTCGTTGTCCTCAGCATCCACCCCGGCCTCGGTGAATACGGCCGGCTTTGGCAGGGACTGCTGGGAGAAGCGGATCATGTCCGTTGTAAACGCCTTGATCGCATCAAGCAGGTAGGAAGGATTGAATGCGACAACCCAGCCGTCGGAGTGAGAACCGGCCACCCAGTTCACTGCAGCGAGCGGTGACTTTGCATCCGGGTCGGCTACAACCATGGCGCCAGCGGAAGTGATGGTCAGCCGGACGGGGAGGTTGCGCTCGGTCAGTTTCGCTGCGACCGTCGTGATCGCCAGTAGCTTGGCTCGGTCCAGCTCCACCACGGTCGAGTGGCCGGCGCCGATGAGGCTCCGGATTTTCGGGTAGTCGCCGCGGATTTCCATCACTGTGTAGACGGTCTTTCCGGTGATGATGCCGATGGCGTATTCGTTCGCGGGAATGTCGGTGAACATCAGCCCCCCGCCTGCCAGGTTCTTAGCCACCGCGGCCCAGGTCTTGGCGCCGATCAGGAACTTTCGGTTGTGCTGCACCGAAGCTGAAACATGGTCGTAGGCGAGGCGGTATCGGTCGGTGGCGCAGATGTCCAGGCCGGACCCGTTTGCGTCCACCTGCAGCCCAGTCAGGATGGGCAGCGTGCAGTCCGTGGATGCGGTGCTCGCAACCCGGGCCATGGCCGGCTTGAGCGTGGCGGAGTCCACCTCAGCGAAGACCCGGCCGGTGGCCGGCACCGCGGGGTACTCAAGGACAGGGGCGCCGTCGACCGGGATCTCGTAGCCAGCGCACCGAAGCACCACCTTGCCGGACTCGACTCCCAGGCCAACCAATGGACTCTTGTCTTTGCCCAGCAGGGATTTCAGTGTGGTGGTGAGCCACTTGTACGGGACCAGGAACGGCTCGACCGGTGCGGAGTCTCCCGCCACTTGGGTGGTGGCGGATACCTCCCAGTCGAATCCCTGCAGGTAGAGCGTGGAGCCCTCAGTGAATACCTTCACGAAGGACAGAACGGGCACGGCCGGCCGAGCCGGGACGGCTGGGGATACTGCGGCGATCGCCGCCAGCCATTCGGTACCGGTGGCCACGGCGATGGTGGGAATGAAGGTCTTATCCAGTGTTGAAGTAGTCATTTGTGAACCTTTCGTATAACTTGATCTGACATACATAATCTACCGCCCCGACCACCACATGTCAACCCGCTTTCGTCAGGAAATCTCCATACCGGACGCTTTTTGATGCCGTGGTTAGGCGCTCCTGCCTTTGGTGGCAGGAGCGCCTACTTCTAGTTAGGGCCGGTGTAGGCGGTGGCCTTATCTTTCGCCCAATCGCAGATCATGCTTCGGCTGAACAGTTCTGCCAGTAGCACGGCCAGCCTGTATGTGGGATCGATGTCCAGTGCTGCCTTGATGTAAGAATCAGCGCGGGATGCCCGCCCCTTCTTCCATTGGGTCATGGCGAGTGCGCAGAGTGGTGCTGGCCTGTACGGGTTGGGAGCGATTGTTAGAAGCTCCCTTAGGACCTGCTCCGCAGCATCGATCCGCTTCCAGTCAGGGGGTACGGCTACTGACCCCATGAGGTAGTGGCAGAGAGTGGCTTCATCCTCTACGGGGATGGGGCCAGGGCTGGAGGTGTTGCCGATGGCGATATCGCGGAACTGCTTGTCCTGAAGAGTCGAGAGCATGCCTTTAAGCTGGCTTAGGCTCAAGGTCTCCTGCTGGAGGTTGTCCCGCCACATGTTACGCACGAGCTCCTGCGCCTCGAGAGGGGGTGCACTCCGGAATGCGTCCAATAGTGCGGAGTACGTTTCGGTTTCCCGGTCTGAAGCTGGCGGAGCCGGGGGGATGTTGACCTCTGAAGTCTGCGCGTAACCGTGGCCGCGGAAAGCAAGCTCCAAAGCCATAGGGCTGCCCTTGATGTCAGAGACCGGGAAGGTTTCGTCACTGTCCAGGGCGAAGACCCGTTCGGACTGAACCAAAAAGACCCCAGCGAGTTCGTGGGGGAGCGCAAGTGCAAGGGAATTCATGAGGGTGCGGAAGTGGGGATCGTAAGCACCATCGGGGCTCTCATCGGAGTACAGGGCCACCACATACCGGGTGGCATCCTTATCGGCCGAGATCATCTCCGCAATAGTGCGCGCAAAGGCCAGGATGTCACCCCCTGCAGAGGGGAGATCCGTGCGGAGCATGGCCCCGAGGTGCTTGCCCTGGACAGACATGAGAACGAGGGAATTAGCCGGCCAGAAGCCGAGCTGGGTGGGCACGAAAGCCAGGAGGTCGGCAGAGCTTTTCACCGTAAGTGAGGAGGTCATTTGAATGAACCTTTCTTTTAACTTGATCTGACATAACAAATATATCCGGATCACAAATAGCTGTCAACCCACTTTCGATAACAGACAGATAACGCAAGAGCGGGTACAGGAAGCCCAAAATCAGCCAGGAGAGCACACCAGGACCAAGGAGGAGGCCAAGGCCAAAGGCCGGCCACAAGAGGCGCAGCCGCTTGTCTACGGCCCTACAGGGCCACGAGGTGCGCAGCACCGAGTCACCTCCTGTCCTGCCTGACCGGCCTGCCGGTCAGTCGGGTGGGATGGGCGCAGCCCATCCC